>DATLTG010000061.1:0-3956 GCA_035533735.1 Bacteroidia bacterium | reverse complement strand
AGGTCCAAGATTAATTGCTTTTCCCCATTCGCCTGTTTTAGGATCTCGAATGGATTTGTAAATATCAATTTTTCCGTAACCACCTGGACGATCGCTGGCAAAATAAAGTGTGTTTCCATCGGCAGAAATAGATGGTTGAGAATCCCAATAAACAGGATCATTTATGTTCGGTCCCATATTTCTGATAGGCGTCCATTCTCCATTTACAAAATCGGAAGTGTAAATATCACAATTCGGATATTGTCCTCCTTCATCTTTACAAATAGTATAATACAAATGTTTATTATCGATGGAAATAGTGGCTCCACCTTCGTTTGAATTTCGATTGAAAGGAGGAGGCATTGCATCGCCTTTCCCAAATTCGCCATTTGCTTGGCGTTCACTGCGTGAAAAAACTTCGATGAGTTGGTCAGAAACAGCTACGCTAGCTTTAGGATCGGGTGGCATTCTTCTTGTGAAATAACAATATTGATTATCTGGCGAAATGATGGGCAAATATTCATCCAGCGTAGTGCAAATTCCTTCAACAGGTTTAGGGTCAAACGGAACAGGATGTTTAAAAATATTGGAATAAAAAGTGGCAAATTTCAACATTTGTTTTGCCTGTGATAAATACGAATCATAATTCTTCGAAAATTTTTTGTCGTCATCGTCTTTAAAGGCAATAAATTTTGTCAAATAATTGATAGCATCATCATATTTTTCTTGCTCGTAGGCACTAAATCCTAAAAAATAATAAGGATCTGAATGGTAGTGTGGACAGTTTTGTATAACACTTAAAAAATATTTTTCAGCGGGTTTAAAAGGCGCATTTTGATAAACGAGCATTTTAATTAATTCTTCTCCATAAGCGAAATTTGCATCTACATAATCAGGTTCTAATTGCAATGCCTCGTTTAAATACTTGAATCTTTCTTGTTGATCATATTTTTTAATATCCGTTCCTTTTTCATAATATTTTAAAGCTTGTTTATTATCTATATCAGGACATTTATTGTCTTGCGCAAATAAATGAAAAGGCAAGAGAAATAAGCTAAGCAGAAAAATATTTTTTTGCAATTTTTTTGTTAGCATTTGAAAAATTATTTTTTTTAAGAGTGAATCAAATTTATAGTTAATGATGTCCAAACATGTTTTTTAATTTATCGGCAGCATCTTTTTTAGCTTTATCTGCTGCTGCTTTAGCTTGTTGAGCTGCTTGTTGTTTTGCTTTGTCTATTGCATCTTGCGCTTGTTTTTTTGCTTGATCGGCTGCTTGCTGCACTTTTTGTTCTGCTACATTTTTTAAACTATCGGCAGCCGCTTTTGCTTTTGCTTCGGCATCGGCTTTTGCTTTATCTAAAGCTGCTTGTGCTTGCTGTTTAAGTCCATTAACTGCATCGTTGGCTGCATTTTTTGTATCTATTTTAACAGTAGGCTTGGTAACGGTTCCGCCAAATTTAACTGTTAAATTAATTTTTTCGCCCACACTTACTTTTGCACCTTTGCTGTTTGCTTGACTTACCAAATTATCTATTAACGCATTTGCTTGACCGCCAAGTTCGGAGCGCGGCATTTGTATGTCCATTCCATAATCTATCGTTTCATCAAAACCATTAGAACCTGCAATTGTGCCAGTGATATTTCCTACTTTATAATCAAAAGGATCTAAATAAACTCTGCCATTAGCGAATTTAAAAGAGATATTGAGATTGTTCATTTGCATATTTTTTAATTTAGGATTTTTCAGTGCATCAGCTAATTTATCAATCGGTGCAAAACCTTGAATAGATACTTGTTTTGTACTTAATTTTCCACCACCAGTTAATGTGTTTAAATCAGGGTGCATATTGGATTGAAGAATGGTTGTGAAATTCATATTGGTAGAAAATTTTCCAACACAATATTTACCAACAGGAGCTAATTTTTGAACGGTGTTAAAAGTTTTTACAGTTTGACTGATGTCAAAATCGGTAATGCCTAAATCGAAATCAACTTTTGGTTTTTTGATGTCTTTCGTGTCGTAAGTTCCATTAACAGTCATTGAACCTCCAAGCGTACTCATTTTTAAATTAGTCATTTTTATTTGCTGATTATTGATAACCAAAGCTCCACTTACGTTGTTCATTGTTAAATTTTGGTACAACATTTTTCCAATGGTAGCTGTCATTGTAAAATCAACATTTGCCGGAACTGCAATTATACTTAATGAAGTAGTATCAGCGGCAGCCTTTTTTGAACCTTGAGGAGCGGCAGAATCTGCGGGTGCCATAAATTGGTTTAAATCTAATAGCGTAGAACGCATATTAAATTCACCTGTTAAGGTTTGTTTTTTGAAAAGATATTCCATGAAATTATTAATTTTTCCATCGGCTTGTAAATCGCTATTTCCGATTTTAGAATCGAAAGCAGAAAGCGTAACATATTGAGGTGAAAAATCGAGTGTCAATTTGTTCAGCAAAACGGAATAAGGTAACGATGCAGCTTTGTAATTCATATTGTTAATGCTCAGTTCTCCAGAAGCATTAAATTTATCATATTGTTGTTTTTGAATAGCTGACATTTTTCCTTTCATGCTTACATCGGCAGTAATAATACCGCTTAAATTGTCTTTTTTATCCAAAGGAACTACATCTTTTATAGAAGATAAATTTATTTTTCCAGAAATTTTTCCGTTTATATTCGGATCAGAAACTGGAGTTTCAATGTGCATAACCATATCAATTGGGTTTCCAGCCATTTCAACATGGAATTTATTTACATCGATTACTGTATTATCAGGAATTCCTGTTTTGTTATTAATAGCTACATCAACACCAATATTGGTAACAGCTTTTGGTAAGGATGGATATTGAAACATCGCATTATCAATTTTAATATTTACGCCAAAAGCAGGCATCGTTTTATCATTATAAATTCCTTTTACATAGCCATTTAAAGCTAATTTGCCAGATGTTTTTATGGAAGCAAAATCTTTGCTGTAAATAGCAGGAATAAGCGATAAAAAGTTTTTAAATTCGGATTGTTTTGCGGAAAAAGTTAAGTCCATATCCATATCTGATTTCGGCATTGCAAAATAACCGTTGCATCCCAAATCCAAGTCGTTTAATTTGATGTCATCGTTTTTAAAAGTAAATTTAAAGTTTGGCATATCAACATCAATATCCGCATCCACAGCGGCTTTTGCTTTATTCAAATACGCAACTCCACCATAATAAACGGTTAATTTTTCGATAGTAGAACTTGTTTTCAATAAAAAATCATCTTGTGTAAAATCACCACTTAGCTTGTGATTAAAGCCTTGCATTACCATTTTAAATCCAAGTGAAGAATCGTCATAAACAATATTTCCATTTTCTATTTGTAGATTTTTTAATTTCATGGTGAATTTAGAAGGCTCTGTATTTGCGGCTGTTTTAGTCGTATCAGCAGAAGCTTTTGTAATACTCCAATTTGCTTTTCCATCTTTTAAAACTTGCGCAAAAATTCTGGGTTTGTTCAAATTAATGGAATTAATTTTAATTTGTTTTCCTGAAATAACGCTCATTACATTTACGGTAACAGAAAATTGTTTGGCACTAAAAAGTGTATCGCCTATAAAAGGAGCAATGTTAACTACACTCACGCTATCAACACTTAATTTAAAATCGGGAAAACTGCTTAAAAGCGATAAATCGAAACTGCCGAAATTAATTTTTGCGTTTAAATTTTCGTTCGCCTGATCTTTAATCATAGTTACAATTTTACCTTTGAATAAAAAAGGCAATGCAAGTAGAATCATTAATACTACAAGGAAGGAAATACCAGTCCATTTCAGAATTTTTTTCATAATTTTTTTTGGTTTTTTTGTAAGAGATGCAAATATACGAATTACATTATTGTAGCACGATTTCTCAAAATAAAATCTGATAACACAATGGCTGTCATGGCTTCTACGATTGGCACAGCGCGAGGCAATACGCAAGGATCGTGTCTGC
>DATLTG010000060.1:0-12058 GCA_035533735.1 Bacteroidia bacterium | reverse complement strand
ATTTTACTACTTTTCATCTCAATTTATTTTGTACTTCAGCCCAACTAAAAACACTTCGTTATAATTTAATTCTCCTGAATTATATATGTATGGTCTGATTAAACCTCTCATAAATGAAAAAGTAAAAAAAACATTTCGCCTAATCTCCTTATCAATTCTCATAATTAATCCAATGTCAAACTTATTAAATGAATTAGGCTCATAACTTGTACCTCTAAAGTCTTGTATTTTTCCATTGGCGTATTTTGTAATCGAAGCTGTCCCAACAGCAGATTTAACTAAATAAGAATTTAAAACACCAACATTAAAGAAAAAAGAAGCTATTTTTTTTCTGTACACTAGAGGCATTTCAATATAGTCCAGTTTAAAAAAATATCTCTGATAAATAGCAAGTTGTGGTGTGGAAATACCGTAAGCATTCTTAAACCCTTTTTCAACTAATTGTATGCCAGTTCCAACAGCAGATTCCGCATTTATATTTCTGTAATACTCTGCCGAGAAATATCCATTGTGAATATTTTCTCGCCAAAAAGAAGTCTTGAAAAGATTAAAAATAGTTGGAGACTGACTTGCCTGCGAATAACCCACTTCAATATAAAATTCATTTTTATTTTGAGCAAATACTTGTGAAGTTATTAAAAATAACAAAGTAACTAAAAGACTGATTTTATTTTGTCTAAGTTGATTCATTATTTTGTAAAATTTTGAAAATCATATTTATCTGCGGCCACAATTTTTACTTTTTTAAGCATCTAATTCTCCCGCAATTACATTCATGCTGCTCATTGTTAAAATGGCATCCGAAAGAAATTGTCCTTTTATCATTTCTGGATAAGCTTGGTAATAAATAAAGCAAGGTCTGCGAAAATGCAAGCGGTAAGGCGTTCTTCCGCCATCGCTCACCAAATAAAATCCCAATTCTCCATTTCCGCCTTCTACACAATGATATACTTCTCCAACAGGAATCTCGGTTTCGCCCATCACAATTTTAAAGTGATAAATCAATGCTTCCATTTGGTTATAAACTAATTCTTTCGGAGGCAAATAAAAATCTGGAACGTCAGCATGAAACGATCCTTCCGGCATTTTTTTAAGCGCTTGTTTGATAATGCTGATACTTTGCCACATTTCTTCTAAACGCACCATAAAACGATCATACGTATCACCTTGTGTACCTAATGGAATAGTAAATTCAAAATCTTCGTACGAGCAATATGGATTCATTACACGCACATCATAATCAACTCCTGTTGCACGCAAATTTGGTCCGGTAAACCCATAATTCAAAGCTCTTTCAGCAGAAATGCCACCAACGCCAATAGTGCGATCCATGAAAATGCGATTACGCATCACTAATACTTCAAACTCTTTCAGTTTGGCTGGAAAATCTTTTAAAAAGATATTTATTTTATCCCAAGCTTTTTTGGAAAAATCACGTTCCATTCCGCCAATCCGACCGATATTAGTGGTTAAACGAGCTCCACAAATTTCTTCAAAAATTTCATAAATCAATTCTCTCCATTGAAACAAGTATAAAAATCCAGTCATTGCTCCTGTATCCACCGCAATTACAGTATCGCAAACAATGTGATCGGCAATCCGCGAAAGCTCCATAATAATAACGCGCATATATTCGGCACGTTTCGGAATTTCAACACCCAATAATTTTTCAACTGTCATGTGCCAACCCATATTGTTAATCGGACTGGAACAATAGTTTAAGCGGTCAGTAAGCGTGGTAACTTGATAAAAAGGACGATGTTCCGCTATCTTTTCAAAAGCGCGATGAATGTAACCGATAGTAGGTTCTGCATCCATAATTATTTCTCCGTCCATTTTCAATACATTTTGAAAAATTCCATGTGTTGCAGGATGTGTAGGACCAAGATTTAACGTGGAATATTCTTTTTCTTCTGTGATAATAGGTGCAGTCTTATTCATAAAAAATTTGCTATCTGCCAAACATGGCATCGTTTTTATCTTCTCGTGTAGGATCTTCCAACGGATATTCTTTCCGCAAAGGAAAAATAACCATATCGTCCACATTTAAAATTCGTCTTAAATCAGGATGTCCTTTAAAATCAATTCCATAAAAATCGTATGTTTCGCGCTCCATCCAGTTGGCAGAAGAAAATAATTTTGTCATTGTAGGAACAGAAGTATCCGAAATACTTGTAAAGGTTTTTATTCGGATGCGATAATTTTTCTGCATATTGTGTAAGTGATAAACTACACCTAATTCGCGCGATTTATTGTTTGGATAATGAACTCCACAAAGGTCGGTAAGAAAAGTAAATTCTAAATCTTTTGTTTCGTAAAGAAATTGAAAAATCTCTTGAATTTTTTCTTTCTTCACAGTAAACACAGGAAAGTCTTTTGCCATTTCAGCGGAAATAATTTCTTCCTTAAATTTTTCGGAAAGTTGCTGATGAACAAGCGTTAATAATGCTTCTTTTTCCATTTTTATTCCATATTGTATTTAGCAAGCAATGCTTTATATTCATCTGTATCGCGTCTGCGAATAGATTCGTTTTGAATCAATTCTTGAATTTTTAAAATCCCGTCCAACACTTGTTCCGGACGAGGAGGACATCCCGGAATATAAACATCTACCGGAATAATCCGGTCAATACCTTGTAAAACGCTGTATGTATCAAAAATACCTCCGCTGGAAGCGCAAGCACCCATTGATAAAACCCAACGTGGTTCTGCCATTTGCTCATATACTTGACGTAAAACAGGTCCCATTTTTTTAGCGATGGTTCCCATTACCATTAATAAATCTGCTTGGCGCGGAGAAAAACTCAAACGCTCGGCACCAAAACGACCTAAATCGTAATGTGCGCCCATCGTTGCCATAAATTCTATTCCGCAACACGAAGTAGCAAAAGGAAGAGGCCAAATAGAATTTTTACGCGCCATACCAACAACTTTATCAATACTGGTAGCAAAAAATCCAGGACCTTCAATTCCTGGAGGTGCTTTTGTAATTTCTATATTTGATTTAACAGTTGCGGTACTCATTTTCTATTATTTCGTTGGTAAAATTTCTTAAAAACTATTTTTTGTTATTCCCATTTTAATGCGCCTTTGTGCATGATATAAAAAAAGCCGATGGCAAAAAATCCCATAAAACCAAGCATTTCCATGAATCCAAATATGCCAAATGTTTTAAAATTAACTGCCCATGGATACATAAAAATAACTTCCACATCAAACAACACAAATAAAATAGCCACTAAAAAATATTTTACAGAAAAGGGTAATCGCGCATTTCCTTGCGATTCGATTCCACACTCGAAAGTATCTAATTTTATTTTCGACTTGCGCTTTGGTCCTAAAAGGTGCGTAGCAACCATTGTTGTCGCAACAAAACCGCCTGCTACAAATAGCATTAACAAAATCGGAACATAATCAATCGCTGAATTTTGGATAGGCATAATTTTTTGGTATTACTATTTTGAGCGACAAATTTAGGCAATAAATTTGAAAAATTTATTGCGGAGCTATATTTTTTGCAGAGCAGTTGTTTGAAGTTGCTATAATGAAATAAAAGGAAAAGCTTTATAGGGAGGTTCTATAAATACATTCGCATCAAAAACGGCTTAATTAGACATTATGATTTACGAATAATGTAATTTATTGTTCTTTTACTATCATAACCAATCGGAATCCTATATATGGTTTTGGAGTTCCATTCCAAGAAAGACGGGCTTTAATTTTACAATATTCAGAATCGTGATCCCAGTCACCACCTTTTACGAACTTCCTATCCTGAACCATTTCAGAAACATTGCCACTCATATTGTAAATTCCATAGGCATTTGGCTGAAAAGATTTTATATTTTCTGTTATATCTGATGATGTATTCGATGTGTCGTTTTTTGATAAAAAGTTCCCTAACTCTTTGCCTTGGCTATCTGTTATTGTATCGCCTTTCCATCCATATTTTGAATTAGCATTTCCTCCTTTTGCTGCTAATTCCCATTCCTGTTCTGTTGGTAGTCGAAAAATAACTTTCTTAAATTTTCCTTTTGGATCATTATTATATTGTTTAGTAAACCATTGGCAAAAAAGTTGTGCTGCCTCATAACTAATGTTTACAACAGGATAGTTTTTAAATGCAGGATGTTTATGATAATAAGAGACAAAAGGCATACTATAAGTTCCTTTTTTTAGCCATTGCGAAGTGTCAATTTTAACTTTTGGATTGTTTCTATATTCATCGGAATTTAAAAAATCAGCATATAATTTATTGCTTGCTTCAAATTTAGATACATATAGCGTATCATTTAATTTGGAAAAAGATTCTTCGCTCCAACTTTCATGTGAAAAGAAAGAGAAAAAAAACCTCGCTATAAAGAATATGTATAATAAAAATCGCATCATGTATTACCATTACAACAGTTGTACAATGATAATTCATTTTTTCTACATTTCAAATTTAATGGAGAACTCTCTACAGAAAAAAATGTATCAAAATTTCCCGATAAAAAATCGTTTAACAAAAATTAACAAGCCTTATTTCTTTGCAGGTTTGCATTTCAATTTCAAATCTTGCACTTTTGCGTACTATTTTAACCTTATATTCTTAAATATGAAATCTAAAAATATACTTTTAGCTACATTTCTTTTTATTGCATTTGGGACTTTTTCCGTTTCCGCAAAAGCTTTTCTTCCAGCTACAAACGACACAAACAAAGTGGATGCAAGTGGACAAAAACAAGGCTTATGGTCTGAAAAAACAGGAAATGATTTTTGGTACGGAAACTATGTAAATGGGAAAAAAGATGGCTCTTGGATGGATTATCATCCAAACGGAATTATTCATTCGTTGAAAACATATAAAAACGGATTACTCAATGGCGTTTCGATAGAAATTGACAACAATGGATATTTTTATTCGGAAGAACATTTTGTGAACGATACTATTGATGGCGTTTATGTGGAATATTTTCCTGGAGGCAGAACAAAATTAGAATCCAGATTTACAATGGGAAAATACAACGGTTTTAATCGTGTTTATTACGATAACGGACAAATGGAAGAAGAAAGAAATTACAAAATGAATGTGTGCAATGGCGTTTCAAAATGGTTTTATAACGATGGGAAAATTAACACGCAAGAAACGTATGTAAATGGAAAAATAGAAGGTGAAGCTTATACTTATTTTGATACCAATGGAAATGTGCAATCAAAAAGCATTTATAAGAACAATATTTTAGAAGGTCCTTACATTGAATATTTTGACGGTAAACAAACCAAAATAACCGGCACTTATAAAAACGGGAAAAAAGAGGGCGAATGGATTGAATACGATATTAATGGCAAAATACTTTCCAAAACAAAATATAAAAACGGTGTAGAAAAAGGACACCACAAAAAATAATTTTTCAATTTGTTGAAATAATTTCCGATAAATTCCTTTTCTAATTTCATATCTTTGTTAGTTCCGTAACAAAAAAAATTATTTTTTTACGTTCACGGAAAAACAGTCGTAACTTCCATGCAAAAAAGTAATTATCAGCAGCTGATTGAAAAGCTGGATGAATTTATCCGAAAGTACTATAAAAACCAACTGATACGTGGAGTTTTGTATAGTATCTCTATCGGATTTATTTTTTATTTGGCAGTTATTATTTTGGAATATTTCGCCAATTTTAATGTGCTGATTCGGAGTATTTTATTCTATTTATTTATTGTAGTTAACGGCATTATTTTAGTTCGTTGGGTAAGTATTCCGTTATTGAAATTATATAAACTCGGAAAAATTATTTCGTACGAACAAGCCGCTGCTATTATTGGAAATCATTTCAGCGAAGTAAAAGATAAGTTGCTGAATGTATTACAATTGCAACAACAAAATACCAACACAAATACTGTTTTAGTAGAAGCCGGAATCGAGCAAAAAATAAATTTATTACGTCCTGTTCCTTTTGCTGCGGCTGTTGATTTTGGAGAAAATAAAAAATATTTGACGTATGCAGCTTTCCCGTTTTTGATTTTTTTTATTTTGCTTTTTTCAGCTCCATCCATTATTAAACAAGGCACTTGGCGAATGATGAAACACGAAACGTATTTCGCGAAACAAGCTCCTTTTCAATTCGAAATAAAAAACAGTTCGCTTACAGCCGTTCAGCAACAAGATTTTCAACTAAATGTAAAGCTTACCGGCAATGATGTTCCTCAAGAAATATTTATAAATATTGGCGGAAATCAATATAAATTGACAAAAGAAAACACCGTATCGTTCAATTATATTTTCCGAAACGTGCAGCAAACAATAACCTTTCAATTGAGCGCGGACGGTTATCAATCGCAAGAATATCAATTAAAAGTTTTGCCAAATCCTGTTTTACTCGATTTTCAAATCAGTTTAAATTATCCGAAATACACCGGAAAAAAAGACGAAGTTTTAAAAAATACTGGCGATTTAGTCATTCCGGAAGGAACAAAAGTAACGTGGAATTTTACTACAAAGAATACCAACAAACTAATTCTTCGTTTTGGCGATTTGTCTATAACAGGCAAGCAAACAGCCGATAATCAATTTTCGTACGAAATGCGTTTGATGAAAAGTGCCAATTATTCCATTCGTACTTCCAACGCATTTATGAAAAATAAAGATTCGATTGGCTACGCCATCAATGTAATTCCTGATTTGTTTCCAACTATTCAAATGCAAGAAAAAACCGATTCGACTGATGCGAAAAAAAAATATTTCAGTGGAGCTATTCGTGATGATTACGGATTTACAAAGCTGACTTTTAATTACCGATTTTTAACAACGGATTCATCTGCAAAAGCGCAAAAAAATAATTTACAAACGGTTTCATTGCCTGTAAATAAAACGCTTACGCAAGACCAATTTTTTTATTTCTGGAACATGGATTCATTGTCGATAAAACCAGGAGATCAAATAGAATATTATTTTCAAGTTTGGGACAATGACGCAGTAAATGGACCCAAATCTACGCGTTCAGAAAAAATGATTTTTAAAGCGCCTTCGCTGGAGCAAATTGCTGAAAATACCGAGAACAATAACAACACCATGAAAAATAATATGGAGCAGGCAATGAATGAATCGGAGCAGCTAAAAGAGCAATTAAAAAATATGAGTGTGGATGTTTTCCAAAAGAAAAACTTGGATTGGCAAGAAAAAAAGAAAATTCAAGATTTGCTAAATCGTGAACAAGATTTGCAGAAAAAAGTGGACAATTTTAAAAAAGAAAATGCGCAGAATATGCAACAACAATCGGAATTCAAAAAACAAGATCAAAAGATAGCCGATGAACAGCAACAATTACAAAAGCTTTTTGACCAAGTTTTGCCTCCTGAAATGAAAAAAGAATTGGCAGAACTTCAAAAATTATTGAATGAAATGAACAAAGACCAAGTTCAACAACAACTTCAAAAAATGAGTTTAAATAATAAGGATTTACAAAAAGAATTGGAGCGAACATTGGAATTGTTTAAACAAATGGAAGTTCAACAAAAACTCACTGATGCGATTCAAAAATTAAAAGATTTGGCAGACCAACAACAAAAATTAGCAGACCAAACGAAAGAAAAAAGTAACAAATCTGATAATCAAGCCGTAAAAGAGCAGCAAAATAAATTGAATAAACAATTTGATAGTTTCAAAAAAGACATGCAAGATTTGGCAAAAAAGAACAGTGAATTGGAAAGCCCAAACAACTTGCAAAACACCGATAAACAACAGCAAGATATTAAAAATGAGATGAGCAAAAGCAGCGAACAATTGGATAAAAATAAAAATGAAAAAGCATCCGAATCGCAACAAAATTCTTCTCAAAAAATGAGTCAATTGGCACAACAAATGACCCAAATGCAATTAAAAATGCAAGAACAAGAACAAACCGTTGATATAAACGCATTACGTGCCATACTTGATAATCTAATTCAACTTTCCTTTGATCAAGAAGATTTGATGAACAAAATAGGGAAAACAAATACTGATAATCCTCAGTATATGAAAATTGCGGATAATCAGAAAAACCTGCAAAGCGATGCACAAACCATTGAAGACAGTCTGTTTGAATTAAGTAAACGCGCTCCACAAATTAATGGCATTGTAAACCGAGAAATCAGCAGTATCAATATGAATATGGGCAAAGCTATTAATGCTATTGCAGATAGACAAAGTTTTGAAGCTGCCGAAAGACAACAATATTCCATGACATCTATTAACAATTTGGCTCTTTTATTAGATGAATCGCTGCAGGCAATGCAACAAGCTCAGAAAAAAAATCAAATGCAAGGTCAAGGAAGTTGTTCAAAACCTGGTGGAAAAAATCCGAAACCTTCTATGGCTCAAATGCGTTCTATGCAGCAACAGTTGAATCAGCAAATTAAAGCGTTACAAGAAGCGATGCAAAAAGGCGGAAAGAAAGATGGCAAAACAGGCAAAGGAGGCTCACAAGCCAATGAAAGTGAGCAGTTAGCAAAATTAGCCGCACAACAAGCTGCCATCCGTGAAGAATTACAACAATCGCAAAGTGATATAGATCCAACAGGCAAACAAGCCGGACAGTTGAGTGAATTAGAAAAACAAATGAATAAAACTGAAACAGATTTGGTAAATAAACGTATCAGTGAAGAAACAATTAATCGTCAACAAGATATTTTAACACGTATGTTGGAATCGGAAAAAGCAGAAAAAGAACAGAAATGGGATAATAAACGCGATGCTATTACTGCAAAAAAACAAATTTTCGCCAATCCGCCAACTGAATATTTGCAATTTAATACACAAAAATTACAGGAACAAGAACTATTAAAAACCGTTCCTCCATCTTTAACTCCATTTTATAAAACCAAAGTCAATGAATACTTCAACAGCATTCAGTCAAACTGAAAAATTTATGGCAACGCAAAAACTTAAAATAAACTCCGCTACAGAAAATATTTTTTTAGTGGAAAGATTTATCGAGGAAGTGTGTGAAAAATTTCACATCACCGAAGAACATTATGGAAATATTTTAATCGCCATAACCGAAGCGGTTAATAATGCCATCCAGCATGGCAATAAATCCAATCCGAATAAAAGTATTGAAATTACCTTGACAGCCGAAAAAAATAAAATTTCGTTTACCATTGAAGACGAAGGAAATGGATTCGATTATTCCAATATTCCAGATCCTACCAATCCTGAAAATATTGAAAAACCAAATGGAAGAGGTGTTTTTTTGATGCGAAATTTAGCAGATAAAGTTTGTTTTTATGATAAAGGAAAAAAAGTAGAATTAGATTTTAATGTTTGCGCCAATTAATTTTTTTCTCCCGATTTTTGAAAAATAATTTTTTAAATGCCTTCTCCTTCCCTCAGTTTTCATAACGTTGATATTCGATTTAAGATAAAGCAACAAAAAAAAATCAAAAATTGGTTGATGAATGTTGCTTCCGCAGAAAAAAAAAATATAGATACTCTAAATTATATTTTTTGCAGTGATGCTTATTTGCTTAAAATTAATCGCGAATACCTCCAACACGAAACACTTACAGATATTATTACATTCGATTATTCTGAGAAAAAAAACATTTCGGGCGATATTTTTATTAGTGTAGAACGCGTAACCGAAAATGCCGAAAAATATAATGTAACTTTTGAGAACGAATTACTACGCGTAATGGTTCACGGAGTGTTGCATCTGATTGGTTTTAACGATAAAACTATTTCTGAAAAGGAAACAATGCGTGCCAAAGAAAATTTTTATTTGGAATTATATTGAAATCTGATTTGTATATTTGATTGTGTTTTTAATAATTCTTATTACAATAAAAAAATAAACAATTAATTTATTAAAAAATGGAACAAATTAAATACGAAGTAACTGAAAATGAAACTTTTTACTTTTATGTAAGATTGGTAATTAGTATTGCCATTTATGCTGGATTGGGATATACCTTTTTTGCACATGGAGTATCAAAATTAGGAGACATTTTGATATTTTATGCTATTCTTATTTTACTCTATTTCTTTTTTAGTTTTGGACTTTTAGTGGGTTATATTGAAGGAAATGCAATTAAGGTTACAAAAAAACAATTTCCAGATGTTTACTCAATAATTGAAAGTCATTGTGAAAAATTAGGTATGGCAACTGTTCCTGCTACATATATTATGCAATCGGGAGGCGTTTTAAATGCTTTTGCAACTCGATTTATCGGAAGGGATTTTGTGGTTATTTATTCTGAAATTTTTGAGCTTGCTTATGCTCAAGGACAAGATGCCTTGGAATTTGTAATTGGTCATGAATTAGGACATGTAAAAAGAAAACACATGTCGAAACATGTTCTTTTATTTCCATCACTCATTATTCCTTTTTTAGGTTCTGCATATTCACGTGCATGCGAATATACCTGCGATAATATTGGAAAAGCATTAAATGCCAATGGCGGTAAAGATGGATTATTAATTTTAGCAGCAGGAAAAGAATTGTATAAAAAGGTAAACATGGAAGAATATATCAATGAAGAAAGAAATGAAGATAGTTTTTGGAAGTGGTTTTCTGAAAAAACTTCTTCCCATCCGAATTTACCAAAGCGTATAGATAGGATGAAATAAAAAACTCAATTAGCAATTTTCCTGCTCCATTCAAAAAATTAATTTCCTATTTTTGTTTTCTAATAATTGAAAATACGATGAGAACAATCCAATTCCGAGAAGCACTCCGCGAAGCGATGAGTGAAGAAATGCGAAAAGACGAACGCATTTTTTTAATGGGCGAAGAAGTTGCTGAATACAATGGCGCATACAAAGTAAGTCAAGGAATGTTGGAAGAATTTGGCGCGAAACGCGTGATTGATACTCCAATTGCAGAACTTGGTTTTGCAGGAATTGGCGTAGGTGCAGCAATGAATGGATTACGTCCGATTATCGAATTTATGACCTTTAATTTTTCCTTAGTTGCGATTGATCAGGTTATTAATTCTGCTGCTAAAATGATGTCAATGTCGGGCGGACAAATTCCGATGCCGATTGTTTTCAGAGGTCCAACCGCTTCTGCGGGAATGTTGAGTTCTCAGCATTCGCAAGCATTCGACAGTTGGTATGCGAATTGTCCGGGATTAAAAGTAGTAGTGCCTTCCATTCCTTACGATGCAAAAGGACTTTTAAAATCAGCTATTCGCGATAATGACCCAATTATATTTATGGAATCGGAACAAATGTATGGGGATAAAGGCGAAGTTCCTGAAGGTGAATATATTATTCCGATTGGCGTTGCAGACATTAAAAAACAAGGAAAAGACGTAACAATTGTATCCTTCGGAAAAATTATGAAAGTGGCTTTAGCTGCCGCTGCCGAATTAGAAAAAGAAAATATTTCAGCGGAAGTAATTGATTTGCGCAGCATTCGCCCAATTGATTATAATTGCATTATTGAATCTGTAAAAAGAACAAACCGTTTAGTTGTGGTTGAAGAAGCTTGGCCACTGAGTTCTATCGCAACAGAAATTGCATTTAAAGTTCAGAAAGAAGCTTTTGATTATTTAGATGCGCCCGTTTTAAGAATTACTTCTGCGGATGTTCCTTTGCCTTACGCACCAACGCTTATTGATGCTGCGTTGCCCAATGCTGCACGCGTTATAAAAGCCGTAAAAGAAGTTATGTACGTGAAAAAATAATTTTTTGAGAAAAGGTTTCACTTCGAAAAATTATTTATTGAAAAAAGGCATCATTTCCTGACCGATTTCTTCGCGTAACGATTTTAGTTTAATAGCATATTCTTCTAACTTTTTTTCTTGTTCCGTTGCAGGTTCCCATTTTTTTACTTTTATCGGATTTCCTTTGCTATCAACGGAAACGAAAACAATGACACAATGTGTCTTTTTTTCGAAATCTTTACTGTTAAAACTTTTTGAATACACATCCACTGCAATGTGAATGCTGGTATTTCCGGTATAAATTACGTAGGCATCTATTTTAATTATTTCATCAATATTTATTGGTTTATAAAACCGAATGCCACCTACATAAACGGTAACACAATACGTTTCAGCCCAATTTCTGGCACAAGTATAAGAAGTCTGGTCAATC
>DATLTG010000059.1:0-2915 GCA_035533735.1 Bacteroidia bacterium | reverse complement strand
AACAAGTAATTTACAATGCTTTTGAAAAATAATTTTTAAATAAACAAATAAATAACATGGCTAATTTTAATTATTACGGCTGGATAATTTTACCGCTTTTAATATTAACAGCAAGACTTATTGCAGTTACACTTTCTACTTTACGTTATATTTTTATTTTTCGAGGATTAAAAAAAATTGTTCCATTTACAGCCTTCGCAGAAGCATTAATTTGGTTACTCGCCATTGCGCAAGTAATGAAACACATGGATAATGTTGCCTGTTATTTAGCTTGGGCAATCGGTTATTCCTTAGGTACATATTTAGGAATTATTGTGGAAGAAAAATTAGCTATTGGCTTGCAAGTTATTCGGATTATTACGGAACACGATTGTGAAACTTTAATAAGCGAATTAAAAAAAGATAATCACGGGATTACAACAATGGCGGCAGAGGGTGCTTCTGGGTCGGTTAAAATTGTGTTTACAGTAGTGCAACGTAAATATGTACAATCTGTTATCGAACATATTCGAAAACATAATCCTCATGCTTTTTATACCATTGAAGATATACGCGATACTGCGCATGGCGTTTTTACTGACAAAAACAAAAAAAATATTTCAGGAAAAGTTACTATAACCGGATAAAAAAAAATACGCTTTTATTAATTTGAATTTAATGGTCTTGCATAAGCAATCACATCTTTATCGGTAATGGTTTTATCACATAATATAATTAAGCGTTCCACTACATTTCTAAACTCGCGAATGTTGCCTGTCCAACTGGCTTTTTGAAGTTCTATTATAGCTTCTTTAGAAAATATTTTTAATGGCATTCCGTAATCTTCACAAATAATTTTTAAAAAATGTTCTGCTAAAAGCGGAATATCTTCTATTCTTTCATTAAGAGAAGGTACGTGAATTAAAATAACGCTGAGACGATGGTATAAATCTTCGCGAAAATTCCCGTTCGCGATTTCTTTTTTCAAATCTTTATTGGTAGCAGCAATAACACGCACATTTACTTTAATTTCCTTGTCGCCACCTACACGCGAAATTTTATTTTCTTGCAAAGCTCTTAACACTTTTGCTTGTGCAGAAAGACTCATATCGCCAATTTCATCTAAAAAAAGAGTTCCGCCTTCTGCTTGTTCAAATTTACCTTTTCGTTGATTTATCGCTGAAGTAAAAGCACCTTTTTCATGTCCGAACAATTCGCTTTCAATAAGTTCACTTGGAATAGCAGCACAATTTACTTCAACTAAAGGAGCGGCAGAACGTGTGCTTTTTTCGTGTAACCAACGCGCAACCAATTCTTTTCCAGTTCCATTTCCACCTGTAATTAAAACGCGCGCATCGGTTGGTGCTACACGTTCAATCATTTCTTTTATGAGTTCTATACCTTTTGATTCACCAATCATATCAAAGGTTTTAGAAATTTTTTTCTTCAACACTTTTGTTTCCGTAACTAAACTCGCTTTATCCATTGCATTACGAACGGTAACTAACAAGCGGTTTAAATCGAGTGGTTTTTCAATAAAATCAAAAGCACCTTTTTTAACTGCTTCAACGGCAGTTTCAATATTTCCATGTCCAGAAATCATCACAACAGGAACATCTTTATTCTGTGCAATAATTTTTTGCAACACTTCCATTCCATCCATTTTAGGCATCTTGATGTCACACAAAATCATATCGTACTTTTCTTTTTCTGTAAGTGCAATTGCTTCCAATCCTTCAGCCGCTTCATCCACTTTGTATTTTTCATATTCTAAAATATCTCGCAATGCTTTTCGGATACTTTTTTCATCATCAATGATTAATATTTTAGCCATAATTTTATTTTTTAAATTCCATTTTTTGCAGCAACTCCCACAAAACACCTTCTTTTAAAGCAAAAGTAGAGAGTCTCATTTTAGTTAAATTAAAATTTTTCAAAACTAAATTTACAAAAATGCTTGAAATAACAACCATTTCTATTCTCATTTCTATCAATCCTTTTAAATGGTAGCGTTCTGCTTTTGTAGTTCGAATAATTTGTTGATGAATTTTTTCAAAATCTGCTAAATCAAAAACAAATTCACTTTGTTCGTGCAATTGAATATGAGGATAAAATTGGCAAACAATCATTTCAGCAAATGAATCAAAAACTCCGGAAGAGCCTATTAATTCTTGTACAGGAAATTTCAGAAGGGCTTTTTCCAAGTCTTGAAGTTCTGTTTTTAAATAATTTTCGAGTGCTAAAATTTCATTTTCAGTAATCGGATCAGAAGGAGAAAATTTTTCGAGTAAGCGAGCAATGCCCAATAAAAAACTTTTTTTCCAAACTATTTTGTCATTATTTGCAATAATAAATTCGGTACTTCCTCCACCAATATCCATTATTAAAGCATTTTTATTTCCGATATTTAAGGCACTTCGTGTGCCATAATAAATCAGTTCAGCTTCTCTATCGCCCGAAATCATTTCAACAAAAATATCTGTATGCTTTTTTACTTCTATAATAAATTCATTTCCATTTGATGCGCCACGAATTGCAGAAGTGCCTAATGAAATAATTTTTTCTACTTGATGTTCAAAAATTATTTTTTTGTATTCAATTAAAGTTTTGATGCCACGTTGAAAAGGAACTACTTCAATAACATCTTTCGTAATTCCACCTTCTCCTAATTTTACAGAATTTTTTACATTAAATAACCGTTTGTGTTGTCCATCAGGAAAGATTTCTGCGATAAGCAAATTAAAGGTATTGGTACCTAAATCAATAATGGCAATGCGCATGAAAAAATATTTTTTGGAACAATTTTACAGAAAATTACCCTTTGTAAAAGAGCCATTTCCAAAGCTCTCCGTAAGTAATTTTTTTTCCGTACATTAAAATTCCGATGCGATAAATTCGTCCGGCTAACCAAGTTGTAAAAATAAAACCTGCTACTA
>DATLTG010000058.1:0-2765 GCA_035533735.1 Bacteroidia bacterium | reverse complement strand
CTTTAATACTTTTACTGCCTGTTTTTAATTTTTATTTGAAAGGTCCAACTCCTATGTATCATTTTACAGTTATCATTAATCTTATCATCCCAAACATTGCTTTGATTTATGCTTTGCTTGAAAATAATAGGCTTTTGCGATTATTCGGAATTTAAAAACAAGTATATTTTAGTACTTTTAATTTCATTAAAAAACAGTATTTTTAGCTTTTAAAAAAACATAAACAATGAAAACATTTCATGATTTTACAGTGCTTGATAATAAAGGAAAAGAAATAGATTTGAGTATTTATAAAGGGAAAAAAGTATTGGTTGTAAACACTGCTTCCGAATGCGGATATACACCACAATACGCGCCTATGCAGCAATTACACGAAAAGTTTAATGATAAAAATTTGGTAGTAATGGCATTTCCTTCCAACGATTTTGGAGCGCAAGAACCCGGAACAAATGAACAAATTGCTACTTTTTGCAAAAAAAATTATGGCGTTACTTTTCCGGTAATGTCGAAAATTACTGTGAAAGGAACGGACGCACATCCTTTGTATCAATGGCTTACAGATAAAAAACAAAACGGAGTTTTAGACAGTGAAGTAAAATGGAATTTTCAAAAATACTTGATTGACGAAAACGGAAAATTAGTTGCAATGGTTCCGCACAACGAAGATCCACTTTCCGAAAGAATTACCAATTGGATTACTAAAAAATAATTTTTATGAAATTAGATATCTTAGCTTTTGGCGCACATCCTGATGATGTAGATTTATCGTGTGCCGGTGTACTTTTAAAACACGCTGCAATGGGAAAAAAAACAGGCATTGTGGATTTAACAATGGGACAATTAGGAACGCGAGGAAGTGCAGAACTTCGGCTTGTAGAAGCAGAAAATGCAGCAAAAATTTTAAAAGTAAGCGTACGCGATAATTTAAAAATGGAAGATGGTTATTTTGTAAACGACAGCAAACATCAACTTGAAATTATTAAAAAAATCAGGCAATACCAACCTGAAATTATTTTGGCAAATGCTATTTACGATCGTCATCCAGATCACGGAAAAGCATCTCAATTGGTTTCGGAAGCTTGTTTTTATTCGGGCTTACGTAAAATTGAAACAGAATTAAATGGCAAAAAACAGCAAGCTTGGCGACCAAAAGCTGTTTATCATTACATACAATTTAAAAACATTGAACCTCATTTTGCAGTTGATGTTACCGAATTTATGGAAGAAAAAATGCAAGCCATTAAAGCCTTTTCTTCTCAATTTTACGATCCGAATTCGAAAGAACCAGAAACAGTTATTTCATCAAAAGATTATTTGAATCATATTTATCAACGTGCTTCGGATATGGGAAGAATCATAAATGCAAAATATGCGGAAGGCTTTACTGTTGAACGTTATCCTGGTGTTGAAAATCTGTTTCATTTAACTTGATATTAAAAATATTCCGTCAACTATTTCAAATATATAAAGTCTTTCATGCGGATAAAAACGCTCGATAAATTTATTTTAAAATCATATTTAGGACCATTTGTCCTAACGTTTTTTATCACCAATTTTATTTTGTTGATGCAGTTTTTATGGCTGTATATTGATGATTTAGTGGGTAAAGGTTTGGGCTGGGTGATAATCACAAAATTTATGGTTCTTGCATCCATTACCTTGATTCCGCTGGGTTTGCCACTTGCTATTTTACTTTCATCCATAATGACTTTCGGAAATTTAGCCGAACATTATGAATTAGCAGCTATGAAATCTTGCGGATTATCTTTGCAAAAAATTATGCGCCCGCTTATTATAACAACTATTATAATAAGCATTTCTGCCTTTTACTTTTCAAATGATGTACTTCCTTTTGTGAATTTAAAAATGGGATCATTGCTTTGGGATATTCGTCAATCAAAACCCGCATTAAATATTCAGGAAGGTGTTTTTTATGACGGCATCAGCGGATATAGTATTCGTGTAGAAAAAAAGGATGCAGATGGAAAAGGCATTCAAGATGTAATGATTTACGACCACACTGCAAACGATGGCAACACCAAAGTTATTCTGGCTAAATCAGGAAAGATGGAGCTTTCATCTGATAAAAATTATTTGATTTTAACTTTACGCGATGGAAATAGTTATGAAGAAGTTCATAATTCGCAACAAGATAGAATTACACATCCAATGCTGACACAAAAATTTGGAGAAGAAATTATTCGATTTGATTTATCTGGTTTTAAATTAACACGTACAAACGAAGATTTATTTAAAAGTGATTATCAAATGATGAATGTTAATCAATTGAGCCAATCTATTGATTCTATTAAAGTAAGACAAGTAAAACGTACCGATTTATTGGCAAAAGAATTACGAAATAATTACCTCAACAAAACAAACCTTTATATTAAACTTCAACAGACAAAAAAAGACACATTTCCTTCTATATCTTTTGAAAAATATTTTTCAAGTCTGCCCAAAGATCAACGATTAAAAACGTTGGAAGTTGCTGCTAATATTGTCAGAAGCTCAAAAGTAACGTTGGAAGCAACTCAAGAAGAATTAAGTAATAACAACGACACAATAGTACGCGACAAAATAGAATGGAACAAAAAATTCACGTTATCATTTGCTTGTTTGGTTTTGTTTTTTATCGGTGCACCTCTCGGAGCCATCATTCGCAAAGGCGGATTAGGAATGCCGACAGTTGTTTCCATTATCTTTTTTGTCATATTTTGGATTATATCCATTATGGGTGAAAAATTTGCGAAACAACAAATGAT
>DATLTG010000057.1:0-6222 GCA_035533735.1 Bacteroidia bacterium | reverse complement strand
CTTCGAGATTAAAGGTTATATCTTTTGCCATTTTTTTATTTTAGTTTATAAATTTAATGATTTAAAAATTATTTTTTAATCGAGATAATAATGATTTAAACGATTGCGAAAATATCAGATTCGCGCATGATAAGGTATTCTTTACCTTCAATTTGAATTTCTGTTCCAGCATACTTTCCATAAAGCACATGATCACCAACTTTAACAGTTATAGGCTCATCTTTTTTGCCGGTTCCTATTGCAATTACTTTTCCTTTTTGAGGTTTTTCTTTTGCTGTGTCGGGGATAATAATTCCTCCGGCTGTTTTTTCTTCTGCTGCAGCAGCTTCAACAATCACTCTGTCTGCGAGCGGTTTAATTTTTACGTTTGCCATTTTGTATAAATTTATTTTTAGGTTAGAAAATTATTTTTTTAACTCCTGCGCAATTGTCATTATTCGTGCCAATAAAAAATTTGGCATTAAACAAGACAAAATTTCATTTCCAAATTTTTTAGAAGACTAAAAGTGTCAGACAAGAAATGACAGTATGACAATTTCAGACAAGTGAAATTATTTTTTCTTGTCTTTTGCTGGAGCTTCTTTTTTCGTGCCTTCAGCAGGTGCTTGTGCTGCAGCAGGAGTAGGAATTGCATTGTTTTGAAAAGCATTTGCATTGCCCATTTCGTCTGCTTTTTTCTTAGTTACAGATTCTTGTGGAGCAGCGTCCGAATTGTCGGTAGAACTGTTAGAACTTAATGGAACCGAAATTAAACTGAGTGCCAACAAAGCGATAGCAAGTGCCCAGGTAGCTTTCTCTAAAAAATCAGTAGTTTTCCGAACGCCCATCACTTGGTTAGAAGAAGCGAAAGAGGAAGACAATCCGCCTCCTTTTGAGTTTTGTACAAGGACAACCAATATCAGCACAACGCTGACAATACTTATTAATACTTCAATTAGTGTATTCATATTAAATATAAAAAATAAAAATAGGGCTGCAAAGTAAATGTTTTTTATTGAGATTTCATATAAAAATAAAATTTGTTGAGATGAAATAAAAAAATAGCGTCAAAATTTTTTTTTTCAAAAAAAATATATATATGAAATATATATATGTAAAAATAGATGCAATATAAATTTGGAAAAGTGCTTTTGAAATCTTTTTCTTTGCACTCGTTTTATAAAATGATATCCTGAAAAATAAATCGCAATGGCAAAAAATTTAGTGATAGTGGAGTCGCCTGCAAAGGCAAAAACAATTGAAGGCTTTTTAGGCAAAGAGTTCACCGTAAGGTCTAGTTTCGGACATGTGCGCGATTTGGCTAAAAAAGGAATTTCGGTTGATACTGCAAATAATTTTACGCCTGTTTATGAAATTTCGGCAGACAAAGAGAAAGTTATTTCTGAACTAAAAAAATTATCTAAAGCTTCGGAAATGGTTTGGTTAGCAACGGATGAGGATCGTGAAGGAGAAGCTATTTCGTGGCATTTATTTGAGACATTAAAATTAACAGAAAAAAACACAAAGCGAATTGTTTTTCATGAAATCACTGAAAAGGCGATTAAAAATGCAATTGAACATCCGAGAGGAATTGATAAAAATTTAGTGGATGCACAACAAGCGCGAAGAATATTAGATAGATTGGTTGGTTTTGAGCTTTCGCCAGTATTGTGGAAAAAAATTAAACCTTCGCTTTCAGCCGGAAGAGTTCAATCTGTTGCGGTTCGTTTAATTGTGGAAAGAGAACGTGAAATTATTGCTTTTAAAAGTGTTTCAACATATAAAGTGGTTGCTAATTTTCAAACTGAAAAAGCAATTCTGAAAGCTGAATTGAATGAAAAATTTCGCACTAAAGAGGAAGCAAATGCGTTTTTGAAAAAATGTGTTGCTGCTAAATTTATGATTGAAAATTTAGAAGTAAAACCTGCAAAAAAATCGCCTGCTGCACCATTTACAACTTCTACTTTACAACAAGAGGCAAGTCGTAAATTAGGATTTTCGGTAGCGCAAACAATGATGGTTGCGCAACGTTTGTACGAAGCTGGAAAAATAACTTATATGAGAACAGATTCCGTAAATCTTTCGGATACTGCCATTGAGCAAGCAACGGAAGAAATTACAAGTGCGTATGGAAAAAATTATTTGAATATTCGTCAGTACAAAACAAAATCGAAAGGTGCACAAGAAGCTCACGAAGCCATTCGCCCAAGCTACATTAACAAACACAGTGTGGATGGAGAAAGCAATGAAAAACGGTTATATGATTTAATTTGGAAACGCACTATTGCTTCGCAAATGAGTGATGCTGAATTGGAAAAAACTGTTGCAACAATAGGCGTTTCAACAAGTAACGAAAAGTTTGTGGCACAAGGAGAAGTGTTAAAATTTGATGGATTTTTGAAAGTATATTTAGAATCGAGTGATGATGAAACGAATGAAGATGAAAATCAAAAAGGAATGTTGCCTCCAATTAAAAAAGGAGAACAATTAAATCCATTGGAAATTTCAGCAACAGAGCGTTATAGTCATCATCCTGCCAGATATACAGAAGCCAGTTTAGTAAAAAAGTTAGAGGAGTTGGGAATTGGCAGACCGTCAACTTACGCGCCTACAATTTCTACCGTTCAAAAACGCGGTTACGTGGTGAAAGAAGACCGAGAAGGACACGAACGGAAATATAATTTTTTGGTTTTGAAACAAGAAAAAATTTCTGAAGAAATAAAAACAGAAAATACGGGAGCTGAAAAATCAAAACTTTTTCCGACAGATATTGGAATTGTGGTAAATGACTTTTTAGTTGAACACTTTAAAAATATTATGGATTACAATTTTACGGCAAGTGTAGAAGAAGAATTTGACGAAATTGCTGAAGGAAAATTAACGTGGAGTAAAATGTTGGAGCGTTTTTACAAACCATTTCATAAAACGGTGGAAGATACTTCTGATAATTCGGAACGTGCTTCGGGCGAGCGTTTGTTAGGCGTTGATCCTGCCAGTGGAAAAAATATTTATGCCCGTATTGGTCGTTTCGGACCGTTGGTGCAAATTGGCGAAGGAAATAATGAAAATGAAAAACCTAAATTTGCCAGTCTTAAAAAAGACCAACGTTTGGAATCCATTACTTTAGCAGATGCGCTTGACTTATTTAGATTACCCAGAAAAGCAGGCGAGTTTGAAGATAAAGAGATGACTGTTGCTATCGGACGTTTTGGTCCATATATCAAACATAATAATGCGTTTTATTCCATACGAAAAGAATACGATCCGCTCACAATTAGTGCAGAAACAGCCAAAGAAATTATACTCGCTAAACGCGAAGCAGATAAAAATAAAATCATTAAAACATTTCCGGAAAATGAAACTGTAAGAGTGTTAAATGGACGTTGGGGCGCATATATTGCAATTGAAAAAGAAAACTATAAAATTCCGAAAGGAACAGTTGCCGAAACTTTGACGTTGGAAGATTGTTTGAAAATAGCTGCCGCTGATACGCGTACTTTCAAAAAGAAACCGTTCGGCAAAAAAGTAGTTGAGAAAACGGCATCAAAAACGGAAAAATCACCAAAGAAACCAGCACCTAAAAATAAAAAATCGAAATCAACAAAACGTCCAACAAAAAAATAATTTTTCGAATACTAAAAATCGCAGCAATAATTAAATGAACGATTTATCGGAATATTTTGAGCCAATTGATTTATCAAATTTAGTAACTGAAAAAGGTTATTCGAATTTGGCTTTGGGAAACCGAATGGATATTTATTTTTCAGAAAAAAAATTCCCAGAACTAAAAAAAATAGACATTGCCATTATTGGAGTTGAAGAAGATAGAGCAGCTGTAAATAATGAAGGATGCGGGTTGGCAGCCGATTATGTTCGTCAGTATTTATACAAATTGTATCAAGGAGATTATGCAGTAAAAATAGCTGATTTGGGAAATATTAAAAAAGGTTTTTCAGTACAAGATTCCTATTTTGCAGTAACTGCCGTTGTTACAGAACTAATTAAACACAATATTATTCCATTAATTATTGGCGGTAGTCAAGATATTACGTATGCTAACTATTTGGCGTATCAAAGTTTGGAACAAACTATTAATATGGTTGCGATTGATCCTTCTTTTGATTTAGGAGATGTTGATCAATCCTTAGATGCACAGTCTTATCTCAGTAAAATTATTTTACATCAACCCAATTTTCTATTTAATTATAGTAATATAGGTTATCAAACATATTTTACGGATACCAATGCATTGCAATTAATTTCAAAATTATATTTTGATGCGTACCGAATTGGTCAAGTAAGAACTTCAATGGAAGAAGCAGAGCCGGTTATACGCAATGCAGATTTATTAACGTTTGATATTTCCGCTATTCGTCATTCTGATGCCCCTGGAAATGGAAATGCTTCTCCGAATGGATTTTATGGCGAAGAAGCTTGCCAGTTGGTGCGTTATGCAGGTATGAGCGATAAACTTTCGTCAATTGGTTTTTATGAAACAAATCCTGTTTTTGATAAGTCGGGACAAACAGCACATCTTGTGGCACAAATGATTTGGTATTTTATAGAAGGATTTTACAACCGAAAAAAAGATTTTCCGTTAAACGATAAAACAGATTATTTAAAATACCGCGTTTCAATAAAAAATAATAAGCACGAAATCATTTTTTATAAAAGTAACAAAAGTTCAAGGTGGTGGATGGAAGTTCCATATCCGTCAAATAAAAAAATAAAATACGAAAGACATTGTTTAGTTCCTTGCTCTTATAGCGATTATGAAACGGCTTGCAAAGAAGAAGTGCCTGATAAATGGTGGCAAACTTTTCAAAAATTAAGTTAGTTTGAACAGTGTGTTAGAAAAAATAAAAAGTTAATTATAAAAAAAATATTTGTTTTTATAAATATAATATATACTTTAGCGTCCTATTGTTTGAAAAAAAAGTTAAAATTAAACCAAACAACATCATAAAAATGAAAAAAATATTTACTACGATTGTCCTTTCAGTAGCTGGTTTAGCGGCATTTTCACAGCAAGATCCGCAGTTCAGCCAAAATATGTTTAATCAATTAGATGTTAATCCTGCTTATGCAGGAATTAATCATGCTTATTGTGCAACACTTCTCGGAAGAGAACAGTGGGCTAATTTTCCGGGTGCGCCTAAAACTTTTTTATTTAGCGGTGATGCTTACTTGCCAGGTATAGGCGGTGGATTAGGTTTGACTGCTTATAATGATGCACTTGGTTTTGATAAAACATTCGGAATTCAATTAGCTTATTCCTATCATATTGCTGCAGGTCCTGGAGTATTAGGAATCGGACCAGAAATTGGTTTAATTCAAAAGTCTCTTTCGGGTGCTTGGTTGGCTCCTGATGGAACAAATGGAGCGAGTGATAATTCAATTCCTGTAACAGGGGTTAGTAGTATGACTTACGATGTTGGTTTGGGAGTATATTATAGTATTCAAGATCAAATGTATTTTGGTTTATCTACTGACCATATTCCGCAGCAAGCATTTACAAGTGGTAGTTATCCCGATTATAAATTTGATTTAGCTAGACATTATTATTTAATGGCAGGATATACTTTTCATGCTTCAGCAGATTTTGATATTTTACCTTCTATTTTAGCGAAATCAGATGCATCATCTACGCAAGTGGATTTGAATGCTTTGGTTAGATATGATAAAATGGTTTGGGTAGGTGTTTCTTACAGACCAAATGACGCCATTGTTGCATTGGTTGGTTATCAACATTCTTTTACAAATGGTTCAACGGTGCGAATAGGTTACTCTTATGATATTACAACTTCGGAATTAAAAACATATAGTAATGGAAGTCATGAGATAATGTTAGGATACTGTTTTAAAATAACACCTAAGTCGCATATTCAAAGTCATCAAACAGTAAGATTTTTATAAAAAATAAAAAAACTGTAACATTAATATATTTTATTCCGTTAAAGCAAGTCAAACCTTTTTTGAATTGTATGTTTTGTAACAGTTACTTTCTATGAAAACAACTATTAATTATAAAAAAAACCAAGGAGGCAGCATGAAAAAATTGCTTTTATTTGGATCTTTTATTGCAATCATTACAGGCTGTAATAAAGGTGGTAATTGGCAACTCATAGGAGTTCAAGGACGTGAGTCTTGGTATCAACCAACCCCTTATGGTATGTTGTATATTCCTCCAGGATCGTACCAAATGGGACCTGACGATGAGGATATTTCATTTGCTCACACTAC
>DATLTG010000056.1:0-4526 GCA_035533735.1 Bacteroidia bacterium | reverse complement strand
AATAAAATCGGAAACTGATTTTCCCATGTGAGTGAGTAATAATAAATCCTTTTCGCCATGAATAACAAGTGTAGGATTTTTAATTCCAATTAATTTTGCGCGAAAATCACCACGTTGTTGAGTTGCTTTCATTAATTTTTTAAGAGCTTCTGGATCATCATTCATCACTTCTTTCATTACTCTAAGTGTTTCGATTGGAATCAAAGGATTATTAAAATAATTTTCTCCTAAAACGGTAGGAAGCATAACATCAAACATAAGGCTGTAACCTCCACTATCAAGCGTTCTTTGCCAAGCCAATTCAATGGCATTGTAATAAGGTGTTTTATGAGCAAATGTTGAAAGCAAAAATAATTTGGCTACTTTTTCAGGATAATTTAATGCAAAATGTTGTGCCACCAAACTACCGTAAGAAATGCCAATCACATTAATTCTATTGATATTTAATGAATTAATTAATCCATAAATATCAGCCGCATGTTGATCAAAGTTTCTCACTTCGCCTTTTTTATCCGATTGTCCTTGAAAAATAAGATCACATAAAATAATTTGATACTCTTTTTCAAAAGCATATATCATTGTGTTCCACGCAAGGGTTGTTTGTGAAATCCCATTTAAAAAAATGATATATTTATTGGAATTTTTATTACCAACAATTTCGTAATAAAGTTGTTGATTGTCAGCCGTTTTATAAAACATTCTTAAAATTCTATTGTATTAATACATGTGCAATCCGCCATTAATAGCAATGTTGGCACCTGTTATATAACGTCCATCATTAGAAGCCAAATAAGCAACGGCTCCGGCAATTTCTTCGGGAGTTCCCAAACGTCCCATTGGAATTTGAGCAACAATTTTATCTCGGATTTCTTCTTTTATTGCCATTACCATTGAAGTTCCAATATAACCAGGCGAAACGGTATTAACTGTAATTCCTTTTTTTGCAACTTCTAAAGCCAAAGATTTAGAAAATCCATACATAGCAGCTTTTGTAGCGGCATAATTACATTGACCAAATTGACCTTTTTGTCCATTTACAGAAGAAATACTAATTATACGTCCCCAACCTTTTGCAATCATTCCTTCAATTACAAGTCTGGTACAAATAAATACACTGTTTAGGTTTGTATCAATAACTTCATACCATTGCGCTGGAGTCATTTTATGAAGTGCCGAATCTCTAGTTATACCTGCACAATTTACCAAAACATCAACAGTTCCCACTTCTTCTGTAATTTGCTTCATCATTTTTTCGGAGGATTGAAAATTAGAAATATCACCCTCCACAATTTTCATATCAAAGCCCATTTTAAGTTGATCATCTCTCCATTTTTTAGCTTCTTCTCGCCATTTCATGGCATTTGTAAAATCTCTGTAATTGGCAACAACAGTATAACCATCTTTATATAATCGTTCGCACACAGCACTTCCTATTCCACCAGTTCCGCCTGTAACCAATGCAACTTTATTGTTTTTCTCTCTCATAAAATAGTATTAAAATTTATTTTTTAATTTTTAGTTGCGAATCGCATTTTTCATGTACATATCTGCCGGGAGCAGGTTCTATAATTTTGTATTTTGTATTTCCTAAATTTTTAACTGCTACTTTTTGTTTCCCAGATTTTTTTGCAAGGCGTTCGCTCCAAGCAGTCCACCAGCTTCCTTCGTGAAACTTAGCTGTTTGTTTCCAAGTTTCAAAACCGTGCTCTAATTTTCCATTTAAGTAATAACCATATTTATGTTTTGAAGGTGGATTGGCAACGCCCATTACGTGACCTGATTCGCCAAGAATAAATTCAACTGGACCACTTACAAGTTCTGTTGTTGTGAAATTTGTTTGCGGAGGCGAAATATGATCATCCTGCATCCCAATTACAAAAACAGGAATGTTTATTTTTCCAACATCAATTTGAGTATCACAAATTCGCAGTGCTTTTTTTCTACTTAACTTATTCTCAAATACCATGTGCTTCAAATAGTACAAATACATTTTTGCCGGAAGGTTTGTGTTATCATTGGACCAATATAATAAATCAAACGCGGTAGGTTCTTTTCCTTTCAAATAATTATTTACAACAAAACTCCAAATCAAATCATTGGCTCTAATCAAATTAAAAGCACGTTCCATATCATGTCCGTGCATTAAACCATCCCTTAATAATTCTCCACGTTCTAATTTTTTTATCAAAGCATTGTCAATGACATCTCCCATCGGACCAACATCAGAAAAATCAATCATAGTAGCTAAAAATGTTGCTGAGTTAACCGGATTTTCTTCCTTACTTTCTCTTGCAGCAAGTACGGCAAGCGCTGTTCCAAGAAGTGTTCCACCTAAGCAATAGCCTAATGTATTTACTTTTTTAACTTTCGAAATTGATTGTGCTACTTCAATAGCTTTTAGTGTACCTTTTTCTACATAATCATCAAAACTGAGATGTCCCATATCAGGAGTTGGATTTTTCCATGATATTATATAGACTTCAAATCCTTGATCAACCATAAATTTAACCAATGAATTTTCTGGACGTAAATCAAGAATATAATATTTATTTATCCAAGGCGGAATGATTACCAACGGAATTTCATATACGTTTTTAGTGGTTGGTTTATATTGAATAAGTTGAATAAGTTCATTTTCATAAATAACAGCTCCGGGAGTAATGGCGATATTTTTTCCAGGTTCAAAAGCTGTTGTTTGCGTTTGGGAAATTCTACCTGTTTCAATGTCTTTTAACAGATTTTTAAATCCATCCAATAAACTTTGTCCATTTGTTTGTTGTGCTAATTTAATAGCTTCCGGATTGGTTGCAATAAAATTGGAAGGCGAAAGTGCATCCATATAATGTTGCGAATAAAAATTTAATTTTTTCTTCGCTTTTTCATCAATTTCAGAAGTCTCAATAATACCGCTTACTAATTTTGAAACCAATAAATAACTTTGTTTTACAAAATCGAAATAATACGGAGCTTCGTCCCATTCGGGAGCGCGAAAACGCTTATCTCCTTTTTCAGGAGAAATAACAGGCTGATATTCTTTTTTACCATCTGATGCTCTTTCGGTTATCCGTTTCCACAATTCTTGTTGGCTGTTAAAATAATCTTCGTAAAGAATTTTAATTTTCTCCATTTCTTTTGGAGAAGCCATTAGCTTTGTATTGAAATCCGAAAAAGTGCTAGAAATATCCCTTAAATCATGATTATATCCAGTTTTATTCTCTAAATAATTTTGAATTATTTTTTGACTTGCTTTTGTTATGCCTTCCGATAAATCTTGAAAGCTCTTTTGTGGTGTATTTTCCATACTATTTTTACTTTATAAGTCAGATAAGAAGATGCAATTTTAAATAAAAAAACATCATTAATCAAGTTATTGTCCCTTGATTAACAATGTTTTTTTTAGTAAACCAAAATTTAGTTTTTGGTTTCTTTTTCTGTTTGTTTCCACCAATCAGAAGCCCAAGCTGTAAATTTATTTAAGCCTTTACTTTGAATTTGAAACAAGGCATCAATTTGAGCATTTACATTTTCTCCAAATTTTTGGTTAAAATTCACCGCCAAATTGGTGTGTTTGTTGTAAAAATCAAGAATCTCTTTTGTATTATTGATAGTCAATTGACGAGACGCCTCGAAATTTTCGTGAATCAGATTTAATACTTTTTCTGGAGATTCGCTTTTTGATTCTTTAATTGCATCAACCAATTTAGTATTGAAATCAACATTCATTTCCATTTGTCTGGTGTACGAATTAATGATACTATCCAAAGCATTTTCAGCAAGTTCAACGGACTTACCAAAAGTGTTTTTCAAATTACCTGTAACTGAATCCTCAATTTCTTGCTGATTTAGTTTACTCTTAATAGAATCAACAAATTTTTTATTGGAATCCAATGCTGTACCAATGTACTTAGTGTTGGAATCAATAATTTCTCTTATTGTTTCTTTTGATTTTTCAGCAGTATCTTTTATAGTGCTTTTAATCTTTTCTGCTTTTTCATTTAATGTGTTTGGCATGACTTTTTGTTTTTAGAGTTAAATTTTTTTAAAATTATTTTTTGTTATTACTTGTAAATCGTAGATTTTTATTTTTAGGATATACAGTAGAATTTGCATTTTTGTCGAAACCATTGTGTGATTTTTCTGCAAAAGCACTTTCATCCTTTTTTTCTGTTTCTTTTGTATTGTTGTTATTCAAAAATTTTGACCAAAGTTTAAGATTAGCCTTTAGAGAAGATTCTATTTGCTCATTAAGCTGGTTGAAATTTTTTTTATTGGATTCAATAGAAGGATTAACAACTTTATTGTAATTATCTACAATAGATTGCAATGCTTCTTGTGATAATTTTATGTTTTTTTCTACTTCTTTTTTGATTTTTTCAGTTACCGAAGAATCAATCAATGATTTCGAAGCAGCGATCTGTTTAGAAATTGAATCAATGTATTTTTGATTTAAGTCTGTAAAGTATTCTGCTTGTTTTGTAAAAGCCGCCTTCATAGAATCTACCGATTCCTTCGGAAACATATTAAAA
>DATLTG010000055.1:0-7349 GCA_035533735.1 Bacteroidia bacterium | reverse complement strand
TTTTTTTCAAAGATGAAAACGATTTCAACCAAACTAACCGAAATACTTCAAATTCCTTTACCAATAATTATGGCACCTATGTTTTTGGTTTCAAATTTACCAATGATAGAAGAAGCTATGAAAAGCGGAATTGCTGGAGCTTTCCCAACATTAAATTATCGAAAAGAGAATGAATTAGAATCTATTTTAGATGCACTCAACACTTTTAAATCTAATTGCAGCGGAACGTATGGCGTTAATTTAATTGTACAACAAACAAATCCGTTATATAAAAAACATTTAAAAATTTGTGTGAAAAAAAAAGTTCCTTTTTACATTACTTCGCTTGGAAGCCCGAAAGAAGTAATTGAACAAGCGCATAGTTATGGCGCAAAAGTTTTTTGTGATGTAACCAATATTGAGCACGCGCAAAAATGTTTTGATTTGAATTGCGATGGATTTATTGCAGTTGGACAAGGAGCTGGAGGTCATGCAGGTCCGTATCCATTGCAAGTATTAATTCCATCTTTATATAAACATTTTCCTACTAAACCAATAATTGCAGCTGGCGGAATTGTAACCGGAAAAGGCATTTTGTCAATGTTGGCTTTAGGTGCAGCAGGCGTTTCCATCGGTACACGGTTTATTGCCAGTACCGAAGCAACTGTAAAAGTAGAATATAAAAATGCCATTGTAAATTCCACTATGCACGATATTGTGCTGACTGAAAAAATTTCTGGAACTCCTTGTACTATTATTGATACACCTTTCGCAAAAAAAATTGGCTACAAACAAAATTTTTTCGAACGCTTCTTATCTAAAAATAAAACCACCAAAAAATATTTTAAAATGTTGGTGCAACTAAAAGGCATGAAAGAATCAGAAAAATCTGTAAAACCCGGAAACTACGATACGCTTTGGTGTGCCGGACAATCCGTTGAATTAATTAACGGCATTTCTTCCTGCAAAGAAATTATTGAAAATCTTCAACAAGAAATTTTTTCGGAGTACGATAATTTAAATAAATCTTTTTCTTAAAAAGATTTTCCCCTTAATTTTTTCGGAGCACAGTTGATGAATTTGCTTGTGCTGTGGGCGTAATTACAATGTCGTTAATGTTTACATGAGCCGGTCTGGAAGCAGTCCAAAAAATTGTTTCGGCAATATCTTCCGCAGTAAGCGGATGAAAACCTTTATATACATTTTTGGCGCGCTCTTTATCTCCAGCAAATCGAACCATCGAAAACTCAGTTTCCACCAAACCTGGCGCAACATTGGTTACTTTAATTCCATCATTTAACATGTCAATTCGCATTGCTTTTGATAACGCATCTACCGCGTGTTTGGTGGCGCAATATACATTTCCATTGGCATACACTTCTTTCCCTGCAATGGAAGCAACGTTGATAATATGTCCTGCTCCATTTTTTATCATCAATGGCGCAACCGTTTTGGTAACATAAAGCAATCCTTTGATATTTGTATCAATCATTCGTTCCCAATCATCAATTACACCTTCTTGAATTGAGCTCAAACCAGCTGCTAAACCTGCATTGTTAACGAGAATCGAAATATTTTTCCATTCAGGTGGAAGATTTTGAATGGCATTTTCCACTTCATTTAATTTTCGCACATCAAAACACAATGAAATAACTTGCACTTTGTAAAGCGATTTTAATTCGTTTTCGATGCCGTGTAAATACTCTTTTCTGCGACCAGTTAAAATTATATTGTATCCGTTTTTCGCAAATAATTCAGCCGTTGCTTTTCCTATTCCTGCCGTTGCGCCTGTGATGAGAGCTATTTTCATAAATATTTTTTTGAAGAAGTGAAGAATTAAAATTAATAAAGAGACAAACAAAGTTAGAAAACAAATTAAATTATCGCTTGAATTTTTCTACTTTCGTTTGAAAATAATTTTTGTGGAAAATTCAGCTAAAAAACGAATTCTTATTTGTCCGCTTGATTGGGGTTTAGGACATGCTACGCGCTGTATTCCGATCATTCGTTTTTTGCAAAATAAAAACTTGGAAGTGATTATAGCAGCGGATAAAGCTCCACTCGAATTATTGAAAAAAGAATTTCCGAATGCGGAATTTATTCGTTTATCAGGTTACGAAATTACGTATCCTGATAAAGGTTTTATGGCGCTGAAAATGTTTGCACAAATCCCGAAAATCATTCGAAAAATAAAATCAGAACACATTCAACTTGAAAAAATAATTTCTGAAAAGCGTATTGATGCCGTTATTTCCGACAATCGTTATGGTTTGTGGACGAATAAAATTCCGAGCGTTTTTATCACGCATCAATTAAGTATTCAAGCGCCTTTCGGGAAAAATTGGATTCGAAAAATAATTTTTTCGTACATCAAAAAATACGATGAATGTTGGATTCCAGATGTGGCAAATGAAAATAATTTTTCCGGTAATTTGTCGCACGGAATTTACTTACTTCCAAATACTTTTTTTATCGGAACGCTTTCGCGATTTAATAAAAATGATTCCGAAAAAAATAATTTTGAATACAATGTAATGGTACTAATTTCTGGACCAGAACCGCAACGAACGAATTTTGAAAAAATAATTTTTCAGCAATTTAAAAACACATCCTTAAAAGCAATTGTAGTTTTAGGAATTCCCGAAAGTGCTGAAAAATATACTATTTCAAATAACATTCAAGTTTTTTCTCATTTAGATTCGCAGCAAATGCAAAAATATATTTTGGCTTCTGAAATCATTATCAGTCGTTCTGGATATTCATCCATTATGGATTTGGCGTGTTTGCAAAAAAAGGCAGTTTTAATTCCTACTTCCGGACAAACTGAACAAGAATATTTAGCGCGTTATTTAGCTGATAAAAAAATAATTTATTCCGTTTCACAAAATAAATTTAAACTAGTTAATACGCTTCAAGAAGCCAAAAAAACTAGTGGATTTGTTTCTTTAGAAAAAAATTATTTGTTTGAAAATGTTGTGGAGAAATGGCTTCAAAAAAATAATTTTTTGAAATAAATTTTTCGTACTAAACGGAAATAAGTTCTTGATAACGTTCGCCAATTTCGTTGAGCAATTCATTAATTTCTTCAATAGAATTGCTGGTAACTAATTTCAAACGATAATCTTTAAAGTGGCTCAAACCTTTAAAATAATTGGAATAATGTCTGCGCATTTCCAAAATTCCTAAAATATCGCCTTTCCATTGAATAGATTTTTCGAGGTGTTCGCGACAAACAGCAATTCTGTTTTCAATAGTTGGTTTTGGAAGGTGCAATCCTGTTTTTAAAAAATAGTTGATTTCATTAAAAATCCAAGGATAACCAATGCTGGCGCGACCAATCATAATTCCGTCAATTCCGTATTTATTTTTTAGTTCCAATACTTTTTCCGGACTGTCAGCATCGCCATTTCCGAAAATAGGAATTTTTATGCGCGGATTATTTTTAATTTCTCCTATCAATGTCCAATCTGCCGGACCTTTATACATTTGTTTTCGTGTTCTTCCGTGAATCGTTAATGCTTTAATGCCAATATCTTGAAGGCGTTCAGCCACTTCCATCACATTTTTTGTTTGATCATCCCAACCCAAACGTGTTTTTACAGTAACTGGTAATTTTGTACAATTCACAATTTCGGAAGTCATTTTTACCATTTTCGGAATGTCTTGCAACAGCGCAGCTCCGGCACCTTTGCACGCAACATTTTTTACCGGACAACCGTAATTTATATCAATTAAATCAGGCTGCGCTTTATCGGCAATAATAGCGGCTTCGCGCATAGAATTTATATCACTTCCAAAAAGTTGAATACCGATTGGACGTTCATATTCAAAGATGTCCAATTTGTGAACGCTTTTAGCCGCATCACGAATCAAACCTTCCGAAGAAATAAATTCCGTGTACATCAAATCTGCCCCATTTTGTTTGCAAACAGCACGAAATGGAGGGTCGCTTACATCCTCCATAGGCGCAAGGAGCAAAGGAAAATCCGGTAATTCAATGTCTCCAATTTTCAGCATTCCGAATAGATTTATTTGATTAATTTTACGCAAAAATAATCAAAATCCAATACATATGAATTCCAAAGCCCCATTAGAAGGCAGTTCTCCCGCTTCCAAATTTTTAATTTTAATGGGATTATTTCTTGTTTGTTTTGTGGTTTTTCAATTGCTTGGAATACTTGTTGCGATGCCATTCGCACATATTAGCGGATTATATGAACTCGGAAAATTATCCGATTATACCAATCCTGGAACCATTATGGGTTTGAAAATGGCACAAATTGTAAGTGCTATTGGAGCTTTTATTGTGCCTTCCTTTTTATTTGCGATGCTCGTTTCAAAAAAGAAATTCGCATATCTCGGATTAAACGTTTCTCCAACCATTATAGCGTTACTTTTAGCAGGAAGTATAATGATTATTGCTACTCCGTTTATTAATTGGATGGCAGAAATAAACAGTCATTTAACATTGCCGGCTTCTTTATCAAGTGTTGAAAATTGGATAAAAGACAGTGAGGCAAAAGCAACCGCAATTACCAATGCTTTTTTAGCCGACAAAAGTATAGGAGGATTATTTTTAAATTTATTTATTGTTGCAGCATTAGCGGCTTTTTCCGAAGAAATATTTTTCAGAGGTGTACTTCAAAAAACAATTATCAACTGGACAAAAAATGTGCATTGGGGCGTTTGGATTTCTGGCATTGTTTTTAGCACACTTCATTTTGAGTTTTATGGATTTTTGCCACGCATGATGATGGGTGTTTTTCTGGGTTATATTTATGTTTGGAGTAAATCGCTTTGGGTGCCGATGTTTGCCCATTTTATAAATAATGGCATGGATGTATTGCTTAGTTTTTTTGAACAAAGAAATGTTTTGCCCAAAAATATTGATCAAGCGGGAAGTGCCGTAAGCGATTGGTGGCAAGTAGTAGCGAGTGTTCTACTTATTGCTTTATTGCTTTTTGTTTTTTATAAATGGGTAAAAAAAGATGAGAAATCCGAAGCCATTAAATAGCGTATAAAACGGCTTTTATTTTGTTTACATTTGCAAACATTTTTTCGGAGAGGTGTCAGAGTGGTCGAATGAGCAAGCCTGGAAAGTTTGTATACTCGCAAGGGTATCGCGGGTTCGAATCCCGCCCTCTCCGCAATCAGGTTTTTAATAATTGCAAATGGGTTTGTTGTATAATAGTCTTACTGAAATTAAATTATAATTAACAATAATGAAAGACGATATTATCTCATTGCTAAATAAATACGACCTTCCCCTTCCTAGATATACAAGTTATCCCACAGTACCATATTGGGAAAAAGAAAGTATTAATAATGAAAAATGGACACGAGCTGTAATTGATACTTTCAAAAAAGAAAATGGTGAATTAACTATTTATATTCATTTACCTTTTTGCGAAAATCTTTGTACTTTTTGTGCTTGCAATAAACGTATCACAAAAAACCACAAAGTTGAAGAACCCTATTTGGTAAGTGTTTTAAAGGAATGGGAAATGTACCGTTCTTTATTGCCTTCAGAACCTGTTATCCGTGAAATACATCTTGGTGGCGGAACTCCCACTTTTTTTAGTCCTGAAAATTTAGTTAAATTGATAAATGGAATTACTAAAAATGCAAAAGTTTCTCCTAATCATGAATTTAGTATTGAAGTGCATCCAAATTACACTACTGAAGCACATTTAGCACAACTTGCAACAGTTGGTTTTAATCGAATTAGTTTAGGTGTACAGGATTTCGATCCAACTGTACAGTTTGTCATTAACCGTGTTCAGTCATTTGAAAAAACAAAAGAAGTGGTGCAATGGTCAAGAAAATATGGTTATAACAGCATCAATATTGATTTAATTTATGGATTGCCAAAACAAACGGTAGGAAGTATAGAATTCACCATTGCCAAAATAAAGGAATTAAAACCTGATAGAATTGCATTTTATTCTTATGCCTTTGTTCCTTGGAAAAGCAAAGCTCAACGCAGATATACAAAAGCTGATTTGCCTGAAGCGGCTGAAAAATGGAAAATGTACCAATTAGGAAAAAAACTGCTCATGGCGCAAGGATATAAGGCTATTGGTATGGATCACTTTGCATTGCCTAATGATAAATTATTTGATGCTGTTTCAAATGGGACTATGCATAGGAACTTCATGGGCTATACAACCACACAATCAAAACTTATTATTGCATTGGGGGCAAGTAGTATTAGCGATGCCTGGACTGCATTTGCTCAGAATGAAGAAAAGGTGGAAGAATATCAAGAGAAAATTTCGCAAGGATTATTTCCTCTTGTAAACGGACATTTATTAACTGAAGAGGATTTAATAATTCGAAAAAATATTCTTGATTTAATGTGTAGAGGGAAAACTGAAGTTGATGAAAAAACTTTTGACTCAGATGAGATTAAAAACATATTCGATGAACTTTTTTTGTTACAGAAAGACGATTTACTTAAAATAGAAAAAAATTCAATAACCGTTTCCGACAAAGGGAGCCTGTTTATTCGAAATATTAGTTCAACATTGGATGTGCGTTTGCGCAGAAAAAAAACAGAAGGTAATATGTTTAGTAAATCGATTTAAGTATAGAAAATATAGACTCAAACCAATAAAGAGGTTGCTTAAAGTCGTTTGAAAAAATCAGAAACAATACTTTCATTATTTCAGTAAAACGTACAAATAAAGAGCGATAACTGAAAAAAATTAATTTATTTTAGCAAGGCGAGCTGTAAAGTGCCTTAAATATTGAGGGGCTTCTATTATTTTATACCCCCGCATTCTATCTCTATTTGCAAGTATCTCATCAAAAACCTCTATAACATATTCTATGTGGCTTTGAGTGTAAACACGCCTAGGAATGGCTAATCGGACTAATTCCATAGCCGCAGGAACAAACTTTCCCACTTCATCCGTGTGCCCAAACATTAATGATCCGATTTCGCAAGATCGAATACCACCTTTAATATATAACTCACATACAAGTGCCTGTCCAGGAAACTCCTCGCTTGGAATATGGGGATACAGTTTCTTGGCATCAATGTAAACAGCATGTCCTCCTATTGGGAGCATCACTGGGACGCCCTTTTCATGTAATTTTTGACCCAAATAAGTAGTACTGCTAATCCTATAATGAAGATAGTCAGGGTCGAATACTTCCTCAAGACCAATTGCAATAGCTTCCATATCCCTACCCGATAATCCTCCGTATGTAATATATCCTTCTGTGATTATGAGCATCTCCCTACATAAATCTGCAAGTCGCTTATCTCTGAGCGCAAAAAAACCTCCCATATTAACTATTGCATCTTTTTTGGCACTCATAATGCAACCATCAGCAAGTGAAAACATTTCTGATGCAATTGACTT
>DATLTG010000054.1:0-2991 GCA_035533735.1 Bacteroidia bacterium | reverse complement strand
ATCAGAAATTCAAAATATAAATAAAGAATTAACTGATAGTATTACTTACGCGCAACGTATTCAACAAGCAATTTTACCAAAAGAATCAACAATTAAAAAACAGTTAAGCGATAGCTTTATTTTATACAAACCGAAAGCAATGGTTAGTGGCGATTTTTATTGGTTTTCAGAACAAGCTGATCGTGTTGTTTTTGCAGTAATTGACTGTACCGGACATGGTGTTCCAGGTGCATTTATGAGCATGATTGCGAACGATTTACTAAATCAGATTGTGAACGAAAAAGGAGTTTACGATCCGGCTCTTGTTTTAAGCGAATTGGATAAAAAAATTCATTCTTCATTTACGCAAAATAATTCGGATTTAGAAATTCAGGACGGAATGGACATTGCTTTTTGTGTATTGGATAAGAAAAAAAATAGTTTAGAATATGCAGGAGCCAATTGTTCTATGTTGCTTATAAATAATGGCAGAATGAAGGAATATGAATCTCAACGATTTTCAATTGGAGGTTACGTTCGGGAGAAAAAGAAATTTAAAACCACGAAAATTAATCTTAAAAAAGGGGATGCCATTTATTTATTTACAGATGGTTATGCCGATCAATTTGGAGGAAATGAAGGGAAGAAATTCAAATCGAAACAATTGAAACAATTATTGCTTAGCAGTTCTCACAAGCCGATGAAAGAACAAAAAGAAATTTTAAATCAAACGTTCAAAACTTGGAAAGGTAAATTAGAACAAGTGGATGATATATTGATTTTCGGTATAAAAGTGTAACGTTTTATTTAAAAATATGAAATACAAAATAATTTCAAAAATTCTATTTGCTGCCTTATTTTTAATTGCATTTACATGTAAGTCGCAACAGTCGAAAATAGATTCGCTTCAAAATGTATTAAAAAAAAATATTGCTGATACCGAAAGAGTAAATACCTACAATCATTTGGGATCAGCTTTTCAACATATAGGAAAAAACACTGAATCGCTTAATTGTTATGATAAAGCACTTGTTTTGGCACAACAATCAAATTTTGTTTTTGGTGAAGTAATGTCATATATTTTAATGGGATATACTTATGATACAATGGGGAAATATCAAGTTGCTATTGCAAAAGATGAAGAAGGGTTGAAAATTGCTTTAGCTAATAATTTGACAGAACGAATTGCTGCCTTTTATGGAAATATTGGCACCATTAATATGGAATTAGGAAATGGGGCTGAGGGTATAAAAAATTACCAATTATCAATAAAATATGCTGAAAGTATTGGAAATGTACGTATTCAAATATTGTGTAGCAGCAATATTGGAGGTGCTTATTTTGAAGAAGCGAATTATATTTTGTCTGAAAAATATTTTTTGAAATCGAAACTGTTAGCAGAAAAAATTGGTGATAAAAAAGGTATTGCTACTAGTTATTATACACTTGGTGCAATTTATAATATCCAAAATGATTATAAAGCTGCCCTCGTGAGTATGCAAAAGGCATTGGAAATTCAAAAATCAATAAACGAAAATCAAGATATGATTGGTACTTATATCAATATAGGTGTTGTTTATCATGAACTTGGTAAAGATTCGGATGCCATAAAAAACTATGATTCAGCTTTAATATTGGCTACAAAATTCGGAGATAAAAGAGATATTTCTGATTGCAATTTTCATATGGGCGAACTTTATGAAGGTGAAAAGCAATATGAAAAAGCACTAACTAAAATTAATATATCTTCAACCATTTGTGAAGAAATTGGAAATAAGTCAGGTTTAGCAAGTGTTTATAATGCAGAAGCTTCGCTTTATTTTAAAATGAACAAAATTAAAGAGGCTATTAATTATTATTCAAAAGGTCAAATTTTGGCTATTAAAATAAATAAGCAACTTAGTTTACAAGATGCTTACAATGGTTTAGCCGATTCATATTACGAGTTGAAGGATTATAAAAAAGCATACGATTATTTTAAACTGTATTCCACACTTAAAGATACATTGCTTAATCAAGCAAATAACAAACAGCTTACTCAAATGAATCTCGCTTATGAAAGCGATAAAAAAGACAAAGAAATAGAATTGCTCAATAAAGACAGTGAATTAAGAACAGCTGATTTGACTCATCAAAAAACAATTACACGTGTTGCTGAAATTGGTTTGACATTGTTGGTTATTTTTTCTTTGTTGCTTTATTCTCGTTTTCGACTTACACGTAAACAAAAGGATATTATCGAATTGCAGAAAAAAATTGTGGATGAAAAAAACAAAGACATCACCGATAGTATTCATTATGCGTATCGAATTCAACAAGCACTTTTGGTTTCCGAAAATTATTTGAAAAAACAATTGTCGGAATATTTTATTTTGTATCAACCTAAAGATATTGTGAGTGGTGATTTTTATTGGGCATCTCACACCGAAAGTAAGTTTTTAATTGCAGCTGGAGATTCAACAGGACATGGAGTTCCAGGTGCATTTATGAGTATGCTTGGAATTAATTTTTTGAATGAAATTGTTATCGAAAAAAAAGAAATTGAACCAGATAAAATTTTAAATGAATTGCGTAAAAATATTATTAATGCATTAAATCCCGCAGATGCCAAAGAAGAAAGTCAAGATGGAGTGGATATGATTTTATGTTCTTTTGATTTCAATAAAAAAGTATTGCAATTTTCAGCTTCTAACAGACCACTTTGGATTGTTAGAAAATCATCGGATAATAGTTCGGATAAGCCGCAAATATTAGAATTTAAACCAGATAAATTTCCGGTAGGTAAACACAGCAACGATACAAAACCGTTTACTTTGCAAACTGTACAATTGCAAAAAGACGATATTGTTTATGCTTTTTCAGACGGTTATGTTGATCAGTTTGGCGGAAAAGACGGCAAGAAATTTAAGTACAAACAATTACAAGAAATTCTGATTGCTAATTATCATAAACCTTTAAGTGAACAAAAAGAAATGTTGAGCCAATTGTTTCAAAATTGGAAAGGTAATTTGG
>DATLTG010000053.1:0-3647 GCA_035533735.1 Bacteroidia bacterium | reverse complement strand
TGTTTGTGAATCCAGTTGTTTCACCTGCGGTAAAAAGTCATGATAGCCTAATTCGTTTTTCTTTAATGGCTACCCATACACTATCCCAAATTGATTTTGCAGTAAGTAAAATTATTAAGATAACCGAACATTTGAAAATAATTGATAAAACCAATCAATATGTAACAACAAAATCATGATACGATTATCAGAAGTAAAAACAGCCAAAGACCTCAAATATTTTATTGATTTCCCGCATGATTTATTTAAAAGCGATAGCAATTATGTACCTGAGCTTTTTATTGCCCAACGTGATTTGCTAAAGGGAACTCATCCATTTTTTAAACATTCAAAATTAAAGCTTTTTATTGCTCGGAAAGATGGAAAAATAGTTGGACGTATTGCCACAATAAAAAATGGAAATCATATTGAATATACCGGCAGGAAGGAAGGTTTTTTTGGTTTTTTTGATGTAATAAATGATTATCCTGTAGCTAAATGCTTGCTTGATACTGCAACTGATTGGATAAAAAAGGAAGGCTTGACAGCCATTGTAGGTCCAACCAATTTCTCAACAAACGAAACCTGTGGACTACTAATTGACGGATTTGATTCTCCACCAGCAGTAATGCTAACATATAATAAGCCATATTATTCAGTTTTACTAGAAAAGTACGGATTTAGAAAGAAAATGGATATGTACGCTTACAAGATGATTGTAAATGAAATACCATCTAAACTTGAAACAACAAATTCTCTAGAGGAAAGACTGGAAAAACGTGGTATTACAATCCGTAAGCTTGAAATGAAAAAATTCAGTGATGAAGTAAAAAAAGTAAAAGAAATATACAACAGCGCATGGGATAAAAACTGGGGTTTTGTGCCAATGACAGATGCCGAATTTGACATTATGGCAAAGGATATGAAAATGATTCTTGACCCTGATTTTGCATTAATAGCTGAACACAATGGTATTCCCATTGGCTTTTCGTTGACAATCCCAGATATTAATTTTATTTTACAAAAAATACCACGTGGAAGACTACTTCCATTTGGGCTATTTAAATTACTGTATTATAAAAGCAAGGCAAAAAATTGCAGAGTAATAACGTTAGGCGTTTTAGAAAAATACAGACGAATGGGTATTGATGCCTGCTGTTATTCAATAAGTGTTGAAACAGCCAAGAAAAAAGGATTTATAACGGCCGATGCCTCATGGATATTGGAAAATAATATTCCTATGAACCGCGCCTTGGTAAATTTAAGTGGAAAGATTTATAAGACATATAGAATGTATGAGCTCAATATTAACGGGGCATCCTAACATTCTTATTACCGGTTCAAGTGGCTTTATAGGCGGCTTTTTAGTTGAGGAAGCACTTGCAAGGGGGATGAATGTATTTGCTGCAATTAGGGCATCAAGTAATAAGCAATACCTTAAAAATTCACAAATTAATTTTGTTGAACTGGATTTATCTTCCGTTCCCAATCTTTCTTATACTCTTACTGAAATAGTAAAGAAATTTGGCAAGATAGACTATATTATTCATAATGCTGGTCTTACAAAAGCAAGCAAAAAACAACATTATTTTGATGTAAATACAGACTTTACGGGGAATTTTTTAAACGCCTTATTAAAGGCAAACATATTGCCCCTGAAATTTATTTTTATGAGCAGTTTGGCGGCTTATGGACCTGGAAATTCCACAACTTTTGAACCTATTAAAAATGATGACATCCCAGCACCAATAAGTACTTATGGTGAAAGCAAACTAAAGGCAGAGCAATTGATCAAATCTCAACATGAAATTCCATGGATAATTATTCGCCCAACTGCAGTATTCGGTCCAAGGGAAAAGGAAATATTCGCCATATTTCAACTTATTAACCGAAATATTCACCCATGGGTAAATAATAAAAACCAGCGTTTAACTTTTATTTACGTGCGCGATTTAGCAAGAGTTGTATTAGATTCTACACTATCAAATCATTTTCGTAAAGCCTATTTTGTTTCTGACGGACAGGAATACCAAAGTAAGGCTTTCGGAGAGTCTGTTAAGAAATGCATAGGAAAAAAAACTTTGAATATTCCTATATCGGAAAATTTCTTAAAGTTTATTGCCCATAAGCTTGAAGTCATTTATAATATCTCTGGAAAAACACCGGGTTTAAATATGGAAAAGGCTCTTGAGCTTGGCACCACAAACTGGAAGTGCGATATTATTCCACTCGTTTCTGATATTGGCTTTAAACCAGCCTACACCCTTGAAAGTGGAATAAAAGAAACTGTAGTCTGGTATAAAAATGAAGGGTGGCTGTAATAATGGGAATTCGACAAGTATAACTATACCGAATGTAAGTCAACACAATAAGTTAGGAAATGAAAAAATGAAGTAAAAAGATACAATGGAAACATATTAATCACAAGAGAAATAGGCGGTTCTATTACATCTATTATTAAATTATAATATAAAATAGGACTTACGCAGTAAAGTGCTAATAGTTCTGATTATTAGCTGGTTATGTTTTTCGAGTGTAAAATACTTAGTATTGGTTTACAGCGACTTATAAAATTTGTGCGTAAGTCCTATAAAAGATAATTATCTCAATGGCCTATACAAGATGAGATACCGAAGGTTCGCAATTTTTTATTTGTATCAGCCGACAAGCAACTCAGCATTTAGATCGTCTTCACACCTGTTTCGGAAAAGTGGTTGAAAGCATGAATATTATTGATACATTTAAGCATGGCGATGTAATTGAGAAAATGATTATTTCGAATAAAAATAGTTTTTAAGATGAGGGGGAAATGGTTAATGGCATGGAAGCATAAGCCTTACAAATATGCTTTGTTGGCTTTGTTGGTTTTTACCTTAATTGTGTCGCATTATTATCAATATTTTTTATTATTCAATGAAGGCAGAAATGGAATTGATTTTAATGATCCTGTATTAAAATATTTCACACCAATTAATTTATCAATTCCAATTTTTATTGCAATGTATTCTGCTGCAATTCTTACAGCTTTTCATGTAATTTATACATCACCTATTTTGACTTTAAAATTGGCATTAGCCTATACTTTATTATTGATTTGGCGAATGTTTTCACTTTACTTTTTGCCATTAAATCCGCCACCTGGTTTAATTATCTTAAACGATCCTTTTTTAAAACATTTTGTTTATTCTGCACGAAATGATGTTCGTGATTTGTTTTTTTCAGGGCACACATCCAGTACTTTTCTGTTTTTCCTTGTTGTTAAAAATAAAAAACTGAAAATGTATTTAATGGCTTGTGTATTGTTTTTAGCAGTCGCGCTTTTAGCGCAGCATTTGCATTACAGCATTGATATATTAGCGGCACCTGTATTTGCTTATTTGGCTTATTTTCCTGCTAATTGGATAATTAAAAAAGCGAATTACGAAAATGTTATTTCTTAATAATTATTTTTGGTAAGCATTCATTATAGTATCAAAATCTTTTTGATTGATATTCAAAAATGTATTTTTGAAACGCGATTTTGTTCCTTTTTCAAGGATAATAGACCTCTTGCGTAAGTCATATTAACACTGTAATCTTAATAATATTGATGGGATACTATAAATTTCAGAAGAAAAGATAATGAACTTGGCAGAAACAAAAACCACTGACCATGTTTTGGAAAAAAA
>DATLTG010000052.1:0-2117 GCA_035533735.1 Bacteroidia bacterium | reverse complement strand
AGTTGTGTTTCAGGGCTCTTAAAAAATTAGTTGCTTTATGTTCGTTGTTTGGAATGATTTTCTTAACCAATTTTAATGCTTGGTTAAAATTAAAAGGCAATAATTCTGTGTCTTTAAAATCAATTAACAATCCATTACTTTTAGTAAATTCTATATTTCTGGTTGTAATTACAACTTGTAAACTTTGAAATTCTTTTGATTTAATGAACTCCTCAATTTCTTTAAATATCATAATTCTTAAATCAATTTTTTTTATAAAATCTATTGAATCAAAAAGTAAGATTATTTTGGAATAATCGTCTTTATTAAATTCATCTCCTTTAGTTAAAGTTTTATATTGTTCCGCAACTAATGACAATATATTAAATTTTTCTTCTTTGAAATTCTGCAAATCAAAATAGAATACAGCGTTTGTTTTAAAATTATTAGCATTTAATGCTTTAATACCTATTCGTTTTAGAAATAAAGTTTTTCCTGATGTAGCGATACCGTGTATGATGAAGTTATCATTTGAGTTTAATATTTCGTTTGAACCTTCAACATCTTCTTCTTTGAACTTATCTTTTTTGTCATCAAATGAAATATATGAATTTATTTTTTTTAATTCTCTAGAATGGGTCGTCTGTACGTTAATGAAAATCTGATTTATATCGTCTAATTTTAAATCATAAACATCACTTGATGCACTAATATTTGAAAGGATTTTTATCTGTGATTGTATATAGGTATTGAGAGCGGGTTCTAAATTATCTAAAAATGATTTTTTAGAATGTGTGTCTATTTCATCTGCTAATTTTTGATAATCCCAAATTTTAATATGAGGCAAAACTATCGGAAGAATATATTTAGACAATACTGTTGTTGCCTGGTCGGAAACCTTTCCGTTAATTACAACAAATAAACCTGAAATAGGATTTTCTTTTGCTTTAGAGTCTTTAAATGGTACTGTTACCCCTGCATTGATTTGGTTGCCAATTTCGTGTCCCTGCATAAAATCATTTTGAGTGGCATTCTTGTTTTTTACAACAACACCGTACCATTTGTCCTCCCCAAAAGTATCGTCATATTTTGAAAAAATTAAGTCCTTACCAAATTCTGTTGTGCCGTGAGTTATTGTTACATTGTCAAAACCCTTGTCTTTAAACAATTGTTTTAAATCCTCAAAAAGTTCAGTTTCTCTACATTCTTTTTGGATGTATTCTAACTTTTCTCTAACAGTTTTGAAGTTCTTATTTCTTGTGTTTTCTTTTTTCATTTTATATCATTTTCAGATGCCCATATAATTAATGTTCCTTTAGTAGCGATAAAAGTCTGTTACTACGGACTTTTAGCTTATGTGTTTATTATTCTGACAAAATGAGACTTACACTCCCAATTTTGGAAAGATTGGTCTAAATTATAATCAGAATTATTTCCAATCAAATATATTGTTTTTTTATTGAAATTTATCAAATGCTTTTTTAAAAATATTTTGCAGTAAAATATTGTTTTTTAATCTCTTTAATTTACTGAAGTAAACCCAAGTATATTTCATTTTACTAAAATAATATACAAAGGCATACTCAGGTATAACCATGTATACAAAGGGATTTTTATTATTTTTGTAAAACACTTTAAAATGGATAAAATTCACGAATACTACATTGATATTGGAAGAATATTTTCAGTTTTTGTTTAAATCGACATAATAAAGCTTTATTTATGAGAACAAAACCGTGCCGATTGCAAATGTGATGTTATGGGCAGTGATTCTTGTTATTTCTTAGGATATAACTTTGACAATTTCGTCAAAAGGTGTTGCTGCAATGTGTTCTGATGCGATTAATTTTTGTTCACCGTCTTCTTTTTCTCCAATTTGTCTTAATTGATTAGCAAGTTTTTTTTCTTCTTCTGTCATAGTTGGCTTCCACATTTCTCGCAGTCCTTTACCTGTGTAGTAAACGACTTCATTATTAGGAGTTCTGATTACGCCATAATTCACAGTTTGTCCGTTCTTTAATTGCATTGTACCAGCATGATTAAAACTAAGCATTTCTATTCCTTGTATATTATTTAAGTTACTCATGTTATTATATTTTTGATTTAATTAAAATTGTAGTCTGTATTGCAAATATAGA
>DATLTG010000051.1:0-6536 GCA_035533735.1 Bacteroidia bacterium | reverse complement strand
TCATAACAGCGAATAAGCGTCATTTCGTTTTTTTTACTAGTTTCATGATTTTCCTTACGAAAAATCTTTACCTTGGCGGAAAGAACGCAGTTTGCTATTCCGCAACGAAAGCCTGCTCGCGAAAACTTAGTAGCTTAAATTAAGGAATTAAAAAATCACTTAAATAATTCGAAAATATTTTTTTTAAATCATCATATTAAAAAAAGACAATGGATCAATTAAATAAAATTTTAGAATTTGCACTTATTTCAATAGGGAAATACGAGATAAAAGTTTATACAATTGTGATTATCGCAATAACACTGATAATTACAAAAACTATTTTATGGTTAATTAAAAAATCACTTTTCAGTAAATATGAAGCGCATAAATTAGATAATGGAAATGCCTACGCATTTTTTCAAATTATTAAATATATAATTTGGATAATTGCCATTGCTATTATTTTAGAATCTATTGGAATAAAACTCACCTTATTACTTGCCGGTTCTGCCGCTCTACTTGTTGGTGTAGGATTGGGATTGCAACAAACATTTAATGATATTGTTTCGGGCTTAATTTTACTTTTTGAAAGGTCGATAAAAATAAATGATATTTTAGAAATTGATGGAGACATTGTGAAAATTCAGAAAATAGGAATCCGTACTTCTGAAGGATTAAACAGAGATGAAATTTCAATTATTATTCCTAATTCATTAATCACAACCAATAAAGTAATTAATTGGAGTCATCAAACAAAAAAAACGCGTTTCAGAATTGATGTAGGAGTGGCTTATGGAAGTGATGTTGATTTGGTTTTAAACCTTTTGGAAGAAAGCGCTTTAGAACATCCTGATATATTTGGGAAAGACAAAAATTTAACGGAAGCGCGCTTTTTAGATTTTGGTAATTCGTCCTTAAATTTTCAAGTTTTATTTTTCAGCGAAAATATTTTTAGAATCGAAAAAATAAAAAGCGACATTCGGAAAATTATTTACAGAAAATTTACCGAACATAATATTACCATTCCATTTCCTCAAATGGATGTATATATAAAATCGAATACTACTGAAAACAGTAAAGAAACAATAACAAATAAGAAGTAACTAAAATAGTTATTTTATTGTAGCAATTTGGGCTGTAAATTTTAATATCAGTAGCAGAAAAAATAGTTCGTCTAAAAAAATCTGAAATCAGTTTTTTTAGAAAATAAATTAATAAAAAAAGGTTGTTATAAAGTGCAATTATAAATTATCATATTTGCAGAAAATACATAAAGTGCAATTATAAATTATTATATTTGCAAAAAACAGTAAAATGAACCTGAGCAGTTTTAAATCTGGAAAACTTGTACAACGCTATAAATACAAGAGCTTTGAGCCAAACGTAATAAATATTGCATGGCAAATTGATAATGCCGAATTAATTATGCAATTATGCCAAGCTAATATAAAATTAGGCGAATTGAACGCCTTTTCACAACTAATTCCTGATGTAGATTTTTTTATAAAAATGCACATACTTAAAGAAGGTACCAAAAGTAGTCGTATCGAAGGGACACAAACTAACATTGACGAAGCCATACAGAAAGAAACATACATTCAGCCCGAAAAAAAAGACGATTGGCAGGAAGTACAAAACTATGTGATGGCAATGAATATGGCGATTGAGAATTTGAAAAAATTGCCTTTAAGCAATCGCTTGTTAAAGCAAACACATAAAACACTTTTGCAAGGAGTTAGAGGAAAACACAAATTGCCTGGCGAATTTCGAAAAAGTCAAAATTGGATTGGGGGAAGTAGTTTGGCAGATGCAGCTTTTATTCCTCCTCATCAAGATAATGTAAGTAATTTAATGTCTGATTTAGAAAAATTTCTTCATAACGAAAATGAACCGGTTCCTTCATTAATTAAAATTGGTATTGCTCATTATCAATTTGAAACAATTCACCCTTTCCTTGATGGCAATGGCAGAATTGGACGATTGCTTATAACTTTGTATTTGGTTAGCAATAACCTTTTGATTAAACCCACGCTTTATTTATCCGATTTTTTTGAAAAAAATAAATCTTTGTATTACGACAATCTAACAAAAGCCCGAACTCAAAACGATTTAACTCAATGGTTGAAATATTTTTTGGAAGGAATACGAAGCACATCAGAAAATTCAATTGAAACATTTAAAAATATTATCAAGCTTAGAAATGAAGCAGAGCATAAAATTATATCATTGGGTAAAAAACAGGAATTAGCAAAATTGTTTCTGAAATATTTATATGGAAAACCACTGACAGATGCAGCCGATGCAGCGAAAATTTTGGATGTGAATATCTCAACTGCATTACGATTGATTGATGACTTTATAAAACATAAAATATTAATAGAGGTTACTGGTTTTAAACGCAATCGTATTTTTGCATTTGAAGATTATATTAAACTTTTCAGATAATAACCAAAAATAAATCCTGAAAATGAAAATAGCCATAATTGGAAGCGGAGGAGTTGGTGGATATTTTGGAGCGAAATTAGTGCAAGCAGGAAATGAGGTAACCTTTTTAGCGAGAGGTGAACATTTAAAAGCCTTTAAAAATAATGGCTTAACGGTAAAAAGTATTCTGGGAGATTTTCATGTTGATGCCTTTTCTGCAACCGACAAAATTACAGAAATTGATAAACCAGATTTACTTTTGATTAGCGTAAAAGCTTGGCAGATTAAGGAAATCAGAGATGATTTAAAAAAAATAATTCCCCCCGAAAGTTTTATTCTTCCTTTACAAAATGGAGTTCTTGCAAGTGAAGAACTTTCTGAAACAATTGACAAATCATTTATTTTAGGAGGATTATGCAGAATAATCAGCAAAATTGAATCACCAGGCGTTATTAATCATTTCGGAGTAAAACCAACTATTGTATTTGGAGAGCTTGATAAATCGACTTCTAATCGAATACAAACTTTAAAAAAAGTTTTTGAAAAAGCAGAAATTGATTCAAAAATAACTGAAAATATAGAATCGGAATTGTGGAAAAAATTTATAGCCATTTGTGTAAGTGGATTATTGATAATTACAAAAACAACTTACGGAGAATTAATAGAATTAAAGGAAACGCGAAAAATGATGATTGATTTATTGACGGAAATATTTATATTATCTCAAAAAATTGGAGTGCAAATTGAGTCTGATTTTATTGACAAAACCGTTACTTTCATTGATACTTTTCCTTACGACTCAACATCTTCGTTAACAAGAGATGTTTGGGAATGCAGACCTTCAGAAATAGAATATCAAAATGGAACGGTGGTTAAACTTGCAGAAAAATATGGAGTAGATACTCCAATAAATAAATTTGTTTATAATTGTATTTTACCAATGGAATTGAAAGCAAGAGAATCAACTAAAAAACGCAGCTCATGAAAAAAATTCTACTAATCGCTTTAACAATCGGCTTACTTGGTGCTTGTACAGCAAGTAAAAAAGAGGCATCCAGCAACTCAACTACAACAACTGAAAATGCCTCAACAAAAGTTGGATTGTCGATTGAAACAGCCGTTGTGATAAAAGACAAAAACGAAACAGATGGAGTAAATTCCGAATATGCTTGGATTAATGTACATTATCCTGATTACACTACAAAAAGTCAAGAATTATTGATGGTCAAAAACAAACCCTACGATAAAATTGATATAAAAACAAAAGAAGGAAAAGCGTTGGCTATCTATTTTGATATTTCAAATTTCTTCGGAAAGTTTTAAAATGCAACAATTGGCATATTATTTGAAAACATTTTTGTAAATTGATGCCATGAGAAAATTATTTTTCGTAATCCTATCAACTATTCTTTTCTTAAATACAAGCGCACAAGAGCTTCGTAAATTAAATGAAACCGCTTTTAAACGTGGCGAAGTTTTAAATTACCGCATTCATTATGGGTTTATTGATGCCGCTACAGCCAGCATAGAAGTAAAAGATGAAAACACATTAATTGGAGGCAGAAGCACTTTTCATATTGTAGGAATTGGGGTTACAAAAAGCAATTTCGATTGGTTTTTTAAAGTGCGCGATCGTTACGAAACCTATATTGACGAACAAGCTTTAGTGCCTTGGTTGTTTATCAGACGCGTGAATGAAGGCGGTTATATCATTAACCGAAACATGATTTTTGATCAGATAAAACATACAGTAAATAGTAACGGAAAAATATTTAAAACAATTCCTAATATTCAGGATATGCTTTCATCGTTTTATTATGCACGCAGTTTAGATTTTTCAAATGCAAAAAAAGGCGACCTATTTGATGTGCCCAGTTTTGTGGATAATAAACTATTTAACCTTCAAATAAAGTTTATTAAAAGAGAAACTATTAAAACAGATTTCGGTAAAATAAAATGTTTGGTGTTTGTTCCTGTATTGCAAACAGGACGAATTTTTAAAAACGAAGATGACATGAAAGTTTGGATTACTGATGATGCCAATCACATTCCAATTCGCGCTGAAGCGGATATTCTTATCGGCTCTTTGAAAATGGATTTACAATCCTATTCTGGTTTAGCCAATCCGATTACATTCAAATAAACTCGCTGTTTTGTTTTGAAATTTTTTTTCAAGCCTGCGCTGTTGGTCCGCCAAAATTTAAAGGTAATGCATTCGGCATTTCAGTATCTTTAATCGGTCCGTGAATGGATTCAAATTTCGCCACATTTTCTTTTAGTGCTTTTACCAATCTTTTTGCATGTTGAGGCGTTAAAACTACACGCGATTTCACTTTTGCTTTTGGTGTTCCAGGCATTATTTTAATAAAGTCTATCACAAATTCAGAATTAGAATGTGTAATAATAGCAAGGTTGGAATAAACACCTTCCGCCATTTCTTCGCTCAATTCAATGTTTAATTGATTCTGATTTTTTTCTTGTTCATTCATGTTTTTTATTTTGAAAAATTATTTTTTTAATACTATTTTTATCAAAGATACTTTTTTTTCTGTCTGCTTTTTATCCTCACACAGATTCCGAATCAATTTTTCCGTAAGGAGTCCTTGGGACAGGATGACGGCTTCTAAAAAACAAATTTAAAACATAAAACCATTATCTATTCTCAATTATTACTTATCCATTTAATAAATCTGCACATCGGTAAATTGGTACAATAGTAAATTACTACTTTTGTAAGAAGAAGTAAAAAAATATTTTTATGAAAGTATTACTTGTTGAAGACGAACCTAAAGTAGCTTTGCTTATAAAACGCGGATTAGAAGAGCAGAATTACGAGGTTACAGAAGCGCACGATGGCGAAGAAGGAAAAATATTTGCGCTTAAAAACACGTACGATATAATTATTTTAGATGTTTTATTGCCTCAAATTAATGGCATTGAACTTTGTAAACTCATCCGAAAAACCAATCAGCAAGTTCCTGTTTTGATGCTCACCGCTTTAGGTACAACTAATGATAAAGTAATTGGTTTGGATGCTGGAGCGGATGATTATTTAACCAAACCTTTTAAATTTCAAGAGCTGTTGGCACGTGTGCGTGCACTTACACGCAGACAAATTGTGCAAACTCCCAATAAAATTTTAACACTTGCCGATTTGGAATTAAATTCCGAAAATAAAACGGTTGTACGTAAAGGTCAGCCTATAAACCTTACTGCCAGAGAATATTTTTTGCTGGAGTTTTTCATGAAAAATAAAGGCAAAGTACTTTCGCGTGCGGAGTTGGCTGAAAATGTGTGGGAAATATCTTTTGATACCGGAACCAATGTGGTAGATGTGTATGTGAATTATTTGAGAAATAAAATTGACAAAAATTTTTCTCCAAAATTAATTCATACTGTTATCGGAATGGGCTACGTGTTTAAAATAGAACACGAAAAATAAATGAGAATTCGTAATAAACTCACACTTACGTTTACGCTCATTATAGCGGCAATACTGCTTTTTCTTAATTTACTGATTTATTATTTTACCGTTTTAAATACAAAAGAAAATTTTTATTCGAGATTAAAAGAACGCGCTTTTATTTCGGGGGAAGTTTTTTTGGAACAAGATGAATTGAGCCCGAAACTATTTCAAGATATTAAAAATAAATTTTTGCAATCGCTACCAAATGAAATTGTAAAACTATATGATAAAGACGATAAGCCTGCTTTTATTGATGTTACAGAACACGGAATTTTTACGGATGATGAAATAGATTTAGCTCGAACCAATAAATTGGTTGAATATGAAATGGGCGACCGACAAGTTGTTGGTATTTTTTATGATGATAATCAAGGACAATTTATTGTAATGGCTTCTGCAGTTGATTTACCGGGAATGGAGCGATTAAAAAACTTGCGCGAAATTTTAAGCATTGGCTTTATTTTAAGTTTAGTCATCGTTTATTTTTCCGGAAGATTTTTTTCCATTCAAGCACTCAAACCAATGTCGGATATTGTGAAAGAAGTAAATACAATTACAGCTTCCAATTTACATTTACGCGTAAATCAAGGAAATGGAAAAGATGAAATTGCAGAATTGGCGGTTACTTTCAATAACATGTTAGCGCGTTTAGAAACGGCTTTTG
>DATLTG010000050.1:0-2216 GCA_035533735.1 Bacteroidia bacterium | reverse complement strand
AATATAATTTTTATAATCCGTTAAAGCGGTTTTATGATTGCCGATGGTACTGTCGAGGATGGATAAATTTTGATAGGCATCTCTTGTAAGTGCTTTCGATTCCATTTTTTTAGAATTAACAAGAGCCGAATCCAAATATATTTTTGCTAACCTATATTTTTTTTGCAAACGATAGGTGTTCCCGATATTGCAAATAATGTTCATCGCTCCATCGTAATCTTTTATTTTCTGTTCTATCGGCAATGCTTCAAAAAAATAGTTGAGTGCTTTTGAATATTTTTTTTGATTGAAATAAATACCACCAATATCACCGAGCGTTAGTGCATAATCATTTTTATCTCCGATGGTTTTAAAAATAGCCAATGCTTTAAAATTATATTTCAGTGCTTCCTCATCGTTTTTTTGATCATCGTAAAGATCTCCTATGTTGGCAAGCGTATTTGCCATGTCAATTTTGTTTCCCATATCGTGATACATGGACAAAGCTTTAAAATAGCACTCGGATGCCTTTGTATAATTTTGTTGGTGTTGATAAACAACTCCGATGTTTGACAAATTGCGAGCAATTCCTTTTTTATTTTTTAATTTATTGTAAATAGCCAAAGCCTTTAAATCATATTGAACTGCCTTAACGTAATCGCCTTGATCAGAATAGACATTTCCAATATTTCCGAGAACTGTTGCACTACTTGCCTCGCGTTTAAGAGTATCATCGATGGCTAAAGCATTTTGATAATATTCTATTGCTTTAGTGTAAAGACCTTCGCTAAAAAACACGCCTCCCTCTAATCCATCAGCAGCAGCAACTCCAAAATTAAAAGAAAATTTTTTCGCTATTTTTTTTGCACTTTCGGCATAAGCAAAAGCACTATCATATTGGCTTGATAATATTAGATTCCAAGATAATTTATTCAAAGTATTTACCTTATTTGTATCTTCTTTTTGAGTTTTTAATACGTTTTTTAGAGAATCAATATCTCGCTGCTGTGAAAAAGCGATAAAGGGCAAAAACAACAGAATGAAAAAGTAATTTTTCAGGAGTAAAAATGGTTTCATTGCAACAAATATATATAATTCCTTTTTATATGACGTTTTCGGGTTTTCGAAAAATAGTTCCTCTTTTTGTATTTCTAAACAATTGAATAAATCAGAACAAACTACATTAGTGTTTGCCTAAAATTATTGAATGGGAATAATGCTTTTTTGATTTTAAGGGAGGTTCTATAAATACATTTCTTTCAAAAAACAAAAATAATAGACAAGATGCAAATTAATGTACTCTTGAATAGCTCAAAAAAATTACTTTCTGAGCCATTTAAAAAATCAAAAAAGCCTTTGGACGAACAACAATTTATAGTACAATTAAAAGAAGGCAATTCAGCTGCTTACAATCATTTAATTGAACAATTCAGCGACAAGGTTTTTAATACCATTATCAGTATTTTACAAAATCAAGAAGATGCCGAAGATGTAACGCAGGAAGTGTTTATAGCTGTTTTTAATTCGATAAAAGAGTTTAAATCCGAATCGAAATTAGCTACTTGGATTTACCGAATTGCTGTTTCAAAAGCATTGGAATTTTTACGAAATAAGAAACGCAAAAAACGTTTTGGAATCATTCAAAATTTATTTGGAATGGAACGTATTTTACCTGAAACCGACAACTTGCATTTTTATCATCCAGGAGTAAAACTCGAAAATAAAGAACTTTCTGCTATTTTATTTAAAGCTATCAATCAATTGGCTGAAACCCAAAAAACAGCTTTTGTGCTCAGTAAAATAGAAGAACTTAGTTATGTAGAAATTGCCGAAATTATGAATACCAGTGTTTCTTCCGTTGAATCGCTCTTGTTTCGGGCAAAACAAAATTTACAAAAAATTCTTGCTGATTATTACCAAAAAAACCATCGTTAAATGGCTATTATTTTTTAAGCATAGGAATCAAGTATGATAGAAAAATTCAATTTAAAATGAAGAATTTTTAAAATGTATTGTATAAAACAATATCTTCGCAGACTCAAAATAACAAACAATTAATAAATTAACTATGAAAACAGGTATTGTAAAATTTTTTAATCAAACAAAAGGCTTTGGTTTTATCACACCGGATGGCGGTGGAAAAGATGTTTTTGTTCATTCATCAGGTTTAGTAGACCAAATTCAAGAAGGCGATAAAGTTCAGTTTGAAGAAGAAATGGGTCAAAAAGGATTGAATG
>DATLTG010000049.1:0-2243 GCA_035533735.1 Bacteroidia bacterium | reverse complement strand
TGTTGATGTTTATAAAATGAATCATTTTAACGAACAAAATTTTTTAGTCTGCGAAAAAAATACTGAAATTCCATTGTTCCGAAATTATTTACAAAATAATGAAAGTATAACAATTGAAACAAATCATGCCGATTGTAAAACCATTTATGCTCGCTATTACAATCGTGATTTTCCCATTGCTGCGCCTCCTTATGCAGTGGTAATGGAAAAACCGTTTCGTTACGAAGCCGACAGTTCTTTTACCATTCTGCAAAATAATAATGGCAGTTTTTCATTTACTGCAACAAAATTTACGAATGGTTTTTACAATTTTTTAATAGATACAACTAAAAAATTCGGACTTACATTATTTGAATTTGGAAATGATTTTCCACAACTAACAACCATAAATAAATTATTAGAACCTTTGCGTTACATCTGTACAAAAGAAGAATACAAAGAACTTTCGACTGAAAAAGATACCAAAAAAGCAGTTGATTCTTTTTGGTTACAACTTGCCGGAAATAAAGACAGAGCCAAAGAAATAATTAGCAAATATTACAATCGCGTACAGGATGCGAATGAGTTTTTTACTTCTTATTTAGAAGGTTGGAAAACGGACAGAGGCATGATTTATATACTTTATGGTCAGCCGAATGTGGTTTATCGCACCGAAAATACTGAGAATTGGGTGTATGGAGAAGAAAATAATTTGATGTCGCTTACTTTTTCTTTTGCTAAAATTACCAATCCTTTTAGTCAAAATGATTTTAAATTAGATCGTTCTTCTGTCTATAAAAATACTTGGTTTAATACAGTAGATTTTTGGCGAGAAGGAAGAGTATATTTAGGTAATTAAATTTTTATTATGTACGAAAACAAAAGAAATACGAGCGAACAAAGTAATCTGTTATTTGGATTGCGACCAGTTATAGAAGCCATTAACAGTGGTAAAGAAATTGATAAATTATTTGTTCAAAGCGGATTAAGTGGTGGCACTTTTCACGAATTAAAAAAATTGCTTGCCGAAAAAAATATTTATTATCAATATGTTCCGATTGAAAAATTAAATCGTTTAACGAGTAAAAATCATCAAGGCGTTGTTTGTGTTTTGTCGGAAATAAGCTATCAACACATTGACGAAATTTTGCCTTGGCTTTTCGAAAATGGAAAAAATCCATTGATATTAATTTTAGATAGAATTACAGATGTTCGAAATTTTGGAGCAATAGCAAGAAGTGCCGAATGTGCTGGTGCAGATGCAATTGTAATTCCGGCTCGTGGCGCAGCGCAAGTGAATGGAGACGCCATGAAAACTTCTGCTGGAGCTTTGCATAAAATTCCTGTTTGTCGTTCCGAAAATTTAAAAGAAACCATTGAATACCTTAAAAACAGTGGCGTTCAAATAATGGCGTGTACTGAAAAAGCATCGGATTATTATTATAGTGCAGATTTTTCTTTGCCTACGGCAATAATTATGGGTTCTGAAGAAGATGGTATTTCACCGGAATATTTAAAACGTTCGGATGTGAAAATTAGAATTCCTTTGATGGGAGAAATTGGCTCGTTAAATGTTTCTGTGGCAACCGGAATTGTTCTTTATGAAGCCGTTAAACAACGAATGAAATAAATATTTTGTCTGCAAAAAAAATAGAAATACACGGACATCGTGGCGCGCGTGGCTTGTATCCCGAAAATACGCTTATAGGTTTTTTGGAAGCTGTAAAGTTAGGTGTGAATGCCATTGAAATGGATGTAGTGATTTCAAAAGATGGAAAAGTAGTTGTTTCTCACGAACCTTGGATGAATTCTAAATTTTGCTCTTTTCCGGACGGTTTTCCGGTAAAATATGGTTTTCTGAAAAATATTTTTAAAATGAATTATGAGCAAGTGAAGCAATTTGATTGCGGAAAACGTGTCAATTCGGCTTTTCCTAATCAAAAATCTTCGCCTCAATTCAAGCCACTTTTAAGTGATGTAATTACAGAAATTGAAAAATATATTTTCGATAATAAATTACAACCTATTTATTATAATATCGAAATTAAATCTTCAAAAATGACGGATAATCGGTTTCATCCTAAACCCCAAATTTTTTCTAAAATTATTTTTGATACGATTAATGCCTTTCAAATAAATAACCGAATTATGATACAATCCTTTGATAAAAGGGTTTTGCAAGTCATTCATAAAATGGACAAAAACATAAAAATAGGTTTGTTGGTTTTTAATTCATGGTCATTGAAATACCATTTAAAAAAATT
>DATLTG010000048.1:0-2270 GCA_035533735.1 Bacteroidia bacterium | reverse complement strand
GCATAACTAATTATTTATCAAGAAAATAGAAAAAAAATTTCAACTCACAAATTCAAATCGTTGCAGGCGCTAAAATCGCTGAAACTCAATAATTACAATAATTTCAAAGAACTTATATTTGTAACGTCAAAACGCTAATGTTCGAATATTATTTTTTAATTATGCCATCGCACAGATGCTGAATCAAGTTCAGCATGACTCCAAACTGTCTCGCTGAACTTCGTTCAAAGTATATTCAAAATTAAGACAAAAATTATTTTTTAAACCTTAAAAACAATATTTATTTTCTGTAATTATTTTAGCGGCAATATTTCTGCGAGCGTCTTTTGCGTTAAATGGTTCTGTTTTTGTGAAACGTTTTAAACCCATCAACATCATGCGTTGTTCATCGCCTTGAGCGAAAGAATTAATAGCTTCTTTACCATTTTTGTTAATACGATCGGCAGCGTCATTTATGTAAACACGCATCATATCAAGTTGTTCGCTGCATTTTTCTTCGCCAAGCATACTCACTAATTTTTCTACACGCAACTGAATTGATTCTGCGGTATATAAATCAATAATCATATCGGCAATGTTCATCAATACTTCTTGTTCTTTCGAAAGTTCCATCATTAGCTTTTGCACAGCAGCACCGGCAACCATCAAAGTAGCTTTTTTGAAATTTTTTAAATATTTTTTCTCCATTGCAAAAAGTGTGGTATCATCTCCACCCATATCAGGAATTGACATCAGCTCTCCGGCTACTTTGGTTGCAGGTCCCATTAAATCCAATTCGCCTTTCATTGCGCGTTTCAACATCATATCAACAATCAACATTCTGTTAATTTCGTTGGTGCCTTCAAAAATACGGTTGATACGTGCATCGCGATAAATCCTATCCATTGGAGCTTCGGCACTGTAACCCATTCCGCCATAAATTTGTACGCCTTCATCGGCAACATAATTCAACACTTCCGAACCATGTACTTTTAAAATAGCACATTCCACAGCAAATTGTTCGATACCTTTTAGTTTGGCTTTTGCATCATCCATTCCGCTTGCACTTAAAGCATGAATAGCATCTTCGATATTTTGAGCTGCACGATATGTTGCACTTTCGCACGCAAAAATTCGAGTAGCTTGTTCCGCTAATTTATAACGAATGGCGCCATATTTAGAAATTGGGCGACCAAATTGAATGCGCTCATTAGCATATTGAACAGCTTTTGTAACAGTTCCTTTGCTTCCGCCAATGGCAGCACCGGCTAATTTAATCCTGCCAAGATTTAAAATATTTACGGCAATTTTAAAACCGTTTTCTCTTTCGGATAAAAGATTTTCAACCGGAACTTTACAATCGTTAAAAAATACTTGTCGCGTAGAACTTCCTTTAATTCCCATTTTATGTTCTTCCGGATTAAGCGTTATTCCACCAAATGATTTTTCAACAATAAAAGCAGACAAATTTTTATCATCATCAATTTTTGCAAACACCGTAAAAATATCTGCAAAACCACCATTGGTAATCCACATTTTTTGTCCGTTTAAAAGATAATGTTTTCCGTCTGGCGTAAGCTTAGCCGAAGTTTTTCCGCTATTCGCATCCGAACCACTTCCGGGCTCAGTTAAACAATAACACGCTTTCCATTCTCCGGTAGCTAATTTCGGAATGTATTTCTTTTTTTGAGCTTCCGTTCCATAATATAAAATGGGCAAAGTACCAATTCCGGTATGTGCCGAAAGTGCTACTGCTACGGAATGTCCGGCACCAATAACTTCGGTAGTAAGCATAGAAGTTACAAAATCAAAACCCAAACCATTGTATGCTTCTGGAACCGAAATGCCCAGAATACCAAGCTCTCCGGCTTTTTCCAAAAGTTTCGGCATCAAGCCTTCTTCTTGTGAATCAATACGATCTAAGATGGGCCAAACTTCTTGCGCCAAATAATCTTCGCACGTTTTTTTCATCATTAATTGTTCTTCTGTCCATTGTTCAGGAATAAAAACATTTTTGGCTTCGGTTTCTTTGATGAGGAATTCTCCTCCTTTTAGTGTTGACATTTTGATGTTGGATTTTAGATGTTTGATATTAAAATTTTGATTTTAGCTATTTGATGTTAGAGAAAAATTATTTTTTTATTTTTGAAATTAGTGTATTGGTCATTTTTTCAAGTATATTAAGTTTAGATATAAAACTATCTAACATATTTTTTTCAAGATATCCAAAACTACAAGCAAGAATCATTTGTGTTTCGAGTTCAAAACAAGATCCTATCGAAATATGTAAA
>DATLTG010000047.1:0-4993 GCA_035533735.1 Bacteroidia bacterium | reverse complement strand
GAGAACCTCGTTTGATGAGTTATGAATCGTTGAGCGAAGGCGGATTTCAAGGAGGCACCATGTTGGGTTCGGGCGGATTTATTGTAATGGATGAAGACACCAGCGTAGTGAAAAATTTATACAATTTTACACGTTTTTATCATCACGAAAGTTGCGGACAATGCAGTCCTTGCCGCGAAGGAACCGGATGGATGGAAAAAGTGCTTCATAAAATATTAGACGGACACGGCACAATGGAAGACATTGATTTGTTGTGGGACATACAAAGTAAAATTGAAGGACGTACTATATGTCCTTTGGGCGATGCCGCTGCTTGGCCCGTTGCAAGTGCCATTCGACATTTTAGAGCCGACTTTGAGGAATATGTAAAACATCCAAAAGGAATAAAAGACGTAAAACATTATTACCGTCTTAATAATTTAGTGGAAGCTTAATTTTTCCACAATAAATTCTATCATGTCAAAATTATTTTTAGTTCCTACTCCCATCGGAAATCTTGAAGACATTACACTTCGGGCAATTCGTGTTTTAAAAGAAGTAGATTTAATTTTGGCAGAAGACACACGCAACACTGGATTTCTGCTAAAACATTTTGAGATTGAAAAAAAAATGTTTTCACATCATCTACATAACGAACATACAAGTGTAGAAGCCATTGTACAAAGGCTTTTAGCAGGAGAAAAAATTGCGTTGGTTACCGATGCCGGCACTCCTGCCATTTCCGATCCTGGATTTTTATTGGTAAGAGCCTGCATTCGTGCCGAAATAGAAGTGGAATGTTTACCGGGAGCAACGGCTTTTGTTCCTGCTTTGGTAAATTCCGGATTACCGGCAGATCGCTTTTGTTTTGAAGGATTTTTACCTCCCAAGAAAGGTCGTAATACCAAATTAATTGAATTAAAAGACCAAGAGCGCACAATGATTTTTTACGAATCGCCTTTTAGATTGGTAAAAACATTAACTGAATTTTGCACCCATTTTGGAAGCGAACGCAAAGCCTCTGTTTCCAGAGAGTTAACAAAACTGTTTGAAGAAACACAACGCGGAACCTTGCAGGAATTAATAACTTATTTTAGTCAGAAAAAAGTAAAAGGCGAAATTGTAATTGTGGTAGAAGGAAAAAAGGATTGAGCGTTTTTTAAATCTTTCTTAGCATTATGATTTAATACATTTTTCATAAATTTCAGTTAATAGCGCATTGTGCTTTTCGACACTATATTCACTTAAAATTTTTTCTCTGTTACGATTTAGTTTTCCCATTTTCAAGGCATCTTTTATTCTTAAAACATAGTTGTCTATGTCTTTTTCTTTTACCAAATATCCATTAACTCCGTCTTCAACAAGTTCAGGAATACCTGAATGTAATGTACTTACAATAGGAAGTTTCATTGCCATTGCTTCCATAATTGAATTTGGAATTCCTTCCATATCACCCAAAGGAGTAGTAATGCTGTGATGAAGAAAAACAGTTGCTTTCGATAAATATTCCGCTACTTGTTTTGGAGGAAGTGTGCCCAGAAAAACGACTTTATTTTCTAATCCTAATTCTTTTACCAATGCCAATAATTTTATTTTTTGGTTTCCACTTCCAGTAAAAAAAAGTTTTAGATGTTCGTATTTGTTGTCGGAGATTAATTTTTTAAACGCTTGGATGGTATATATATGTCCTTTCTTTTTGAATAATGACGATACTTGCAATAAAATAATTTCCTCGTTCAACTTATTTTCATCAGCAGGAAAAAATAATTTTTTTGTATCAATACCATATTTTAAAACGAATGGATTAGAAATTGGAATAGCCAGTTCCTTACTTAATTTTTTGATAAAAAAGGCATTGCAGCTAATGGTAAATACATTCGGTTTGCTCAAATATTTTTTCAACTTCTGTACGTACGATTTTTTTCGTGTCATTGCCGTTGCATCGTATCCATGAAAATGGACGATGAATTTCTTTTTTTCAAATTCATCCATATTATCAAGTAACATAAGAGCTTCGTATCCGAAATGACAATGAATGATATCGGGATTAAATTCAGTAATAAATTTATTAATTTTCTTAGCATAAATTTTATTTTTAAATGAACAAAACCAATCGCCTTGCCATAACCACCAATTAATTTTTTCTCGAATTTTATTCCCTTTAAAAGGAATTACTTCTACGTAATCCGGAATAATTACTTTAGGGTATGTTTTTATACAAAGAAACTTTGTAGGACAAATTGTGTTAAAATATTCTGTTTCCCTTCTGATAAAAGTAGTGGTAGGAGAACCGAAAATGGCAGAAAAAAATAAGATTTTCATTTTCTAAAATTTAATCCATTGTTTAGGAATAATATCATCGCAATTAAGTGTGTTATCTGCAAACCAGTTTTTAGGCGCCATAACTATTTTATCTTTATTAGGAGATAGCCATGCACCCCACCATGCAAAGGTACTGTTTGGTATAATAAAATGTTTACACATACTCATTAATTGTAAATAATTACTGAATCTTGCACCCGCAAATTCGTGTTCTACAAATGTATGCGGAATATCAAAATTGAAATTTGCTTTGCACCAGACAAGATCATCAGAAAAAATAAAAATATGATTAATCGCATTTTTAGATTTGTGGTATTCATATCCTTTCATAAAATATTGAAGTGGCATAGTGCCCAATGTTTTGCTATAAATAGGGCTTGTTACATAATCTCCTCTGCGAACATTTATGCACAATGAATTTTCATTTTGAATTTTTTTGCCAAGTTCTGCTGTAGCTCCTGAAAGAGCATTTTTAAAAGTAAATTGTTCCCGAATTTCTTTTTCTATCGCTTTAAAATATTTTTCGCTTTGCCAAGCACCTACCAAACATTTATTATCAGATAACTGTAAAATATCGGGATTAAAATTTCTAACATGTTCAACAATCAAATTTTTTTTTTTGAACTGCCACTGAACTTTATTAATCATTTTACCTAAAACATGATTGTATTGTTTACCATTAAATTTTTCAACTATATGTTGGGAAGCAATGTTCAATTTTACATTAAATATATCAATATCTAAATTACGATGGGTAACTATTTCGTGTGGATTGGAATGATCCAATAACAAAGTAGTATCAATTAATAATTCGGTTTTATTTTTAATAGCCAAATGTGTTCCTAATGCATATTGAAACATTTGATTTCCAAGTCCACCTGTAAATCTTACTACTATCATTTTATTGCTAAATCAATATCTTTTTCTGCTGCTATTATCATTTCTGCAATGGTTTGTTCCATTGTATAGGTAAATTGAAAAGAAGGAAAATGTGATTGGAATTTTGAAATATCACTGATATACCAAATATGATCCCCAATTCTATTGTTTTCGTCAATGGAATATTTTAATTTATATCCGGCAGTTTTTTGTATTAAAGCAATCGCTTCCAGTATCGATATATTTGAATGTCTTGATCCTCCCATATTATATACTTCACCATTACGTGGATGATTGTAAAATAACCAAAAGGCATTTATAAGGTCAAAACTGTGAATATTGTCGCGAACTTGTTTTCCTTTATATCCAAAAATAGTATAGTCTCTTTTATAAACGGCACATTTAATTAAATAAGCCAAAAATCCATGAAGTTCGGCTCCGTTATGTGCTGGACCGGTTAAACAACCACCGCGAAAAATGGCTGTTTTCATGCCAAAATATTTTCCGTACTCTTGCACTAAAACATCTGCGGCTAATTTACTTGCTCCAAACAAACTGTGTTTTGTGTTATCAATACTCATACTTTCATCAATCCCTTTTTTATAAAATGGATGTGATGTGTCAATTTCCCAACGCAAATCCAATTCTTTAAGCGGAAGATAATTTGGTGTATCTCCATAAACTTTATTGGTACTGGTGTATATAAATACTGCATCAGGACAATTTTTTCTTGTGGCTTCTAACATATTAAGCGTCCCATTTGCATTGATGGTAAAATCTGTTTGAGGTTCGCGAGCAGCCCAATCATGAGAAGGCTGAGCGGCAGTATGAATAATACATTTTATATCAGAAGAATATTTTGAGAATATCGTTTCAATGGCTTTTTCATCACGAATATCAGTGGTATAATGGACGTAATTACTGAATTGTTTTTCAAACAAATCTTTGTTTTTTTGAGTACTTGCTTCTTCACCAAAAAAATATTTGCGCATATTATTATCAATGCCAATAATTCTAAATCCTTTTTGATGAAAAAATTTAACTGCTTCACTTCCAATTAATCCATTTGAGCCTGTAATGATAACTGTTTCCATTGCAAAATATTTTTGACTATAAATTAACTATTCCAAATTGTCGATTCAAAAATACCATTAATTGTTATTGGATAAAAAATGAAACATTCTTAAAGTAAAATTTAATGTTATTTATCTGGGTTTCCACTTGTATAATTTTATTAGTTATTGTTCAACTGGGGGTGTAATTCCATTGACATAATTAATAACTCGTTTTCCTAATTTTTGAAATGGAATTTCAATAATTTTATAAAAGATATAAGCAATTATAGATGTAATTGTAATAACTATTAATAGTCTTATTATATAATTATACAGATTCATTCCTTGATTATTAAATGGAATAATAATTGTTCCATATTTATTTATCCAATATAATACGGCAAAATGGATTAAATAGGAACTGTAACTAATTTTACCCATAAAAATAGTAATTTTATTTACGAACAATTTATATTCCTTTTTTGAAAGAGAGTAAATGAGCAATAGAAATCCTAAAGAAAATAAAATATAATCAGGCAGAAAAATATAATTCCATAAATTCCATATAAAATGACTGATGAAAATAAGTGATATTATTAGAATGTTTAATGAAGTAATTATAATGAAGTTGTTTAAAGTTGCCGTAGTAAAATGACAGTAAAAGCCAATATATTCAATGATTTCCAGTGAATTTTATTTGTTTCAAAACGTACTAAAATAGCTTTGAATGCATCTAGCCAAGCATTTGTTCTTTCCAC
>DATLTG010000046.1:0-5002 GCA_035533735.1 Bacteroidia bacterium | reverse complement strand
GAAGTTTGTATTTTATTATAGGATTTGGTCTCTCATTAGGCGTAAGTGGAGTGTAAGAGTTTCCCTTCTACTAAGATAACCAAAATCAATAAATTTGCAATTATGGCAAAAGCAGTTAAAAATAAAGCTTCAAAAAACATGATTCTACATACAAACCAAAAGTGAAGTTCAATAATACGTTTGAAGAAATGATTGCTATTTCGGCAACTGGACTCGAGCAAAGAAAAATAAGAAAATAAAAAGTAGTTATTATATGAAAAATATTAAAACAATTATGGTTTCAATAGTAACATTATTCTTTGCTATAACTGCACTTTGTCAGCAACAATTTAATCCATATATTCCACAGGTTCCTGTCAATGATTATCGAAACGCGGAATTATACAAACAAAATATTTACGATCAACGTCGGCAATATATTTCAGAGCAAAATGATAGATTAACAGATTTATTACAAACAATTTATTCTATAGATACGATTATTGGGAAAAAATGGATCGATGATTTTAACTCTTGGGCGACTAAATACACGGATCCAAGAAATTATGACATTACAAATATTGATGTGTACGATTATATAGCAAACACATATCGAACGTGGATTAGAGAATCAAAAAAACAAATAAAGAGTCTTACAGACAAACAATAATATTTTTTTACTTCCTTGTATCAACTTATATAGTTGCCTTAATTAATGATGTGAATTTACAGAATTATGAAGATAGTAGGAATATCTTTTCTGTTGTAAACCTGTTTCTATTTTCGGCAAAATAAAAATCTTTCCTTTGGGCTTAATGATCTTTTATGATATTTTAAAGACCAGGCGCGGCAAAGGGTTTGAAATAAATTGTAGAGTTGTGTTCCGCCCATGTAGCGTTAGCTGTCTTTGTTTGAGCGGTTGGCAAATTAGATTAGCCCGGAATTTGTTTTTTGTGCGGAAGGATACGCAGCGGATGAAGCAGCAAACAATAAGATTACAACAAAAAAAATCGGTGCTTCATTGGCTGCGTGGATGCTGAATTTTCAGAGAATGATTTTAAAAGCGGTGCGGCTTGAATGAAGGCAGCGCTGGAAGCGAAGTCGTCGAGGTACGAGACGGCGAAGCTGGAAGCGCCAGAGAGAGAAAGGTGCATGGCTTTGTAGATAATTTTTCCCAGGACAGTAAAGCAATAATTAATCAACTTTTTTATTTTTTCCTGTAAGATTTTGAAGCGTGTGCAAGTTCCGCGAAGCATCGCGAAATAAATAAGTGAAGCGCAATGAATGAGCGTTTGGCGAAGCGGAACGAAGAAAGGGGAAATTAAAATTTATGAATTTAATCTGTTCCATTCTGCTTGATAAATCTCTAACGCTATTTCTCCTTTGTCGTATCGTTGTTACAATTTAATTTGCTCGGGATTTGCCGGGTTTTCCGGTTTGTTGACTCTAAAAGAAGTGGGGAATATTTGGTCTAATGGGTTTCTTTAATTCCATTTTTGACTGCTGCATTTAGCGATTTATTATTTTTTCTACCCATTTATCAAATCGCGGCGATTTCGCTCTTATTTGGTCAATGCCAATCGCTTCAGCAAAATAGTGACCGTATAAAGGTTTGTTATAGCCTTTAATTATCCGTTTTAATCTATGACTTGGCGATGTGTCTCGATTATTGTTTATCATCTCTGGATTATCATAGTCGGCAAAAGTTTTTTTTAGTTCTGCTATTCCCACAAGTTCAGCTTTAGGCACATGGTCATAAAATAGTTGAATGTCATTAAAAAGTAACCCCTCAAATTCGTGTAATTGCAAGTAAGGAATAAACCTATACTGAATTGTGTCAGCAATATCTTCTTTCATTGAATTTTCTAAAAAGTCCATTCGGTCATTTTTATTCACAATACTTTCGCCTTTTACCCATTCTGGGAAATTATATTTTTGATACAATCCATAATAGTCAATAAGTGTTGAAACAATGACATTGGATTCTTGTAAGTGCGTTTCGATTTCCTTTTTTAATATTGACCATCGCACAATTCCACCCATTGACCTTTTTATTAGCGGTGCTTGAATGAAAATATTATGATGTATTAGATGAGGCGCTAAAACATTTTTACAAAATTCTCTTTCAGTTTCTCCTTCACATACTATTATTACTCTTTTCATAAACTATAGTTAGGCTGTCCTCCTGTAATAATATTTCGTTTCCACAAATCGTCAATTGTATAGTCTTCAAGCCATTGGTGCAAATTGTCACTTCTTAACCGATTGAAAACAGTTTCTCCATTCACTTGGTCAACTGTAATAATGTCCTCTGGCAAAAAATGGCTTATTAAGTCAGTTGATTGAGTAGCCACAATTACCTGGCAGCCTCTATCTGAAACTGATTTTATCATCCCTGCAAGTTTTGCTATTGCCGAGGGGTGTAAACCCAATTCAGGCTCATCAATTATAATAGTGTCAGGTAAATCAGGCTGCAGAAACAACACAGATAGTGCTATAAAACGCAGCGTTCCGTCTGATAAGTCATTTGCACCAAAAACGACATCACTATATTTATCAGTCCATTGCATCCTTACATTATTTTCTTTGTTTGGAGCAAAATAAAAATTTGAAAAGTATGGGGCGATGGACTGTATGTTTTTGATAATCCTGTTATAGACAATTTTATTAATTTCGTGTATGTTATGCATAAATGCTGCTAAGTTCATCCCATCTTCATAGAAATAATAAGTATCATTTTCAATATTGCTATATTGAGCAAATGGAGAATTTAAGCTGGTGTCGTGAAAATGATATTTTCTTAATCCACTTAAATATTTTTTCACATACGGAGCCCTATAGTTATCCGTTGTTTTAATATTGGCCTCATTGCCTGCGCGACTAATATCTCTCGGGTTTCCTTTATAGATTAAATTTTCTCTAAGAAATACAAAACCATCTGTACCTGATTGTAGGCGTGCTGAATATCCATTTTGGCCATTGCCAAATTCCATTTTAAAAGCAATTGTGTCTGTATTTTTTTTTCCTTTGTGTAATATCTTATTGTCGCCACCTTTCAATGCAATATATTCATTGAGTTTGCGGTTATACAATCTGTTAAGAAAGTCAAAAAACGAGATAAAATTACTCTTTCCACTTCCGTTTGCTCCAATCAATATATTAATTGGAGCGAGGTCAACTCTTACATTTTTAATTGACTTGTACCCATTTATTTCTATATAGTCCATACTAATTCTTGCTTAATTTGTTGTTTGATTTTCTAAATTTAAGTTGATTTTCTGCAACAGATATTGCTTGTAATGCAGTTTTACTGTCCTTAACAACTTCAACAATTTGGTCCGCAAGCCAAAGAGTTACTAATTCAGCTTTATCGATTTTATAGATGTTTGCAATTACCGCAATTTGTTCCTTTTTCATTTGTCGAAAATCTTTTTCAATTTTACTCAATTGAGCGGTGTCCATATCAAGTAATGAAGCTACCTGTCTTAAATAAAGCTTTTGTCCCTCTCGAAGTGTCCTGATTTTGGAACCAAATTGGCTATCCATTATTTAATTTTTGACTTGTCGGTATTTGGCAAAAATAGAGAGAATATTTTTAAATTTAACGCATTTATCATAAAACGCAATGAGTCATAGTGAGTTTTTAGGGTGGTTCTTTAGGGACACAGCTAACGTTTGTGTTTAAACTAAAATATGCTATCTAATTTTATAATACAAATCGTTTAATTCATTTTTCATCAGACAGTGACTAAAAAACCGGGAGGTTCGAAGAGTGGCATAAAATGAATGAATCGAACACAGTAAAATCAATAATAAAAACGGATATCTATTTCCCGGCATTTGAATATCTTTTGAAATGGAATTCTGAAAATAACAGTAATTCTTCCGGCTGATGTTTGCGCAAAATTTGAATAGCTTCATCAATAAAATGGCAAATTTTCTTTTCACTTTTTATATTGGTAAAATCAAATTGTTGCACTTTTTTTGCGGTGGCGATTTTAAAAATATCTCCCTGGATGTAACAATGAAATAGCATAGCGTTTTTCTGCCGCGCCATTTTTACTACTTCTTTTTTGAAGATATCAAGTGTGGTTACTGTATGCTTGAAGAATAGTTGTTTCAAAATTCAATATTTAGTTCCTGTGAAAATTTTCCTTTTGCAAAAAGCTTCTCTGCAGAGCGTCCGAATGCGGTTTCAGCTTTTACTTTGTATTTACCAAGTTCAACGTGCAACGCAATAAAAGAAACATAGCTGCAATCAAAAATATCTGAAAGACATTGTTTGCCATCTATTACGTTATAGAATTTAATATTGGCCTGCCATTCGTTGGAGATAGAAAATAAAACTTCATCAGAAACAAATGGCTCTTCTTTCGTGCGACTGGAAATAATGATGATTATCAGAATAAATATTTTCATGGTTAATTATTTCCTTTCTCTTTGAAGCTTGTCTGCCCTTTGATAGAAATAAAGGATTTCATTTTCTGAGAAGAAGGAATAGATGAAGTCTCCTAACTTACTCTTAAAACATTGAAACCAAAGCTTTACGAATAAAATTTCTTTTAGCCTGAAACACCTGAATATCTTCTGGAATAATCATGGTTTATTTGTGTCCTATTTAATAAATTATTATTTCATTTTTATACATCCAATAAACATCCTCACCCATCTGATTACTTCTTTTGCTATCAATTTTCTTTAGACCCTGATAAGCAAAAGGAGGTTTTACTCAACATTTAATTTAGTCAAAACAATTTCTGCGGTTGGCAAAGGATCTCTTTTACAGGAATAAAGCAATAGACACAAAAAATAAAGCGCGAAAGAAGCAGGTTGTAAATATTTCAACATTCATTTTACCTTCAACTAGGATAAAAGTAATAATTCTGTACGTGTTTTAAAATTTAAATAATGACATTAGCGTACAAGTTTATCACATTCCGCAACTATTAGAATTATAGGATTTAAAAATCTTCAAGAATCTTCAAGAATCTTCAATTATTTAATTATTTTTCTCTCCCTTTTT
>DATLTG010000045.1:0-4798 GCA_035533735.1 Bacteroidia bacterium | reverse complement strand
ATTATCATAGGTAATTTTGTGGACGATGCACATAGTGATACGGTGTTTGTAAATTCAACGGGAGCTGTAGGTTACGCTATGAGTTCTTATTACTACATAGATGATGTAATAGTGAGTACAGATAGTACGTATGCTGATAGCTTGTTTACGGGGGTGCAGGAGTATAAACCTAATAAACCAAATGCTAACGTTTATCCCAACCCAGCAAATAACTTGTTGAATGTAGCGATATCTTTGCCAAAAGGAGAATTAGAATATACGATGTGTTTATACAATAGTGAAGGAAATCGAGTTATGTGCGAAACCTTATCAAGTGATATAAGTACTTTTTCTATCAATCAATTATCTTCAGGGATGTATTATTATAGGATAATAGACAGTAGTGGAAATTTAGTAAAAGCAGATAAAGTAACTATTATAAAGTAATTGATAATTGTCAATTAATAAAGTTTTCTTCTCCCCTTTGGGGAGACTGAGAGGGGTTAAATTGGCATAGGATGAATTGTGATTTTTTCAAGATAAAGGCTTACTATTTTCGGGAAGTTCTGAGCCTGCGAGGAAATCACCCGAAAAAGTTGGTCTTTACGAAGTAAAAAGAAACAATGAAATCCAAGCCTTGACTTTTTGTTTCTTTTTCGTCTAAGGAAAAAGAAATTAATAAAAAAATTACAAAATGCCTTCGCGCAGATTCTGTATCAAGTTCAGTTTGCTAATTGATAATGAAGAATTGATAATTGACAATTACTTCATCACCTAATTACCTCATCACTTCAAAATCAATCAAAAGAACTTTCCAACTTGTAACTTTAAACTTTCTAACTCTTTTTCCTTCGCGCAGATTCTGAATCAAGTCCAGAATGACGGTCGCGTAAAAAAAGGTTTAAAATTGGCATAGAATGACGGCTTCGCTTTTCTTAATTAATCATAACCTAATCACTTCAAAAGAACTTTCAAACTTTAAACTTTCTAACTCTTTTTCCTTCGCGCAGATTCTGAATCAAGTCCAGAATGACGCTTCGCGCTAAAAAAAGGTTTTAAATTGGCATAGAATGACGGCTTCTTACAAATTGAAAATGAATAATTGATAATGGACAATAACTCCATTACCTCTTTAAAAAACGCCCTCCGAATTTTTTCGAAGGACGTTTGAGAAATATTTTTTTGAATCTTACATCTAATATCCAAAACCAAATAGCTTATTTACAAAGTACCACGTTTGGCTTGTTCTCTTTCGATAGATTCAAACAAAGCTTTAAAGTTTCCTGCACCAAAGCCTTTTGCGCCCATACGTTGTATAATTTCATAAAATAATGTCGGACGGTCTTCTACTGGCTTAGTAAAGATTTGCAATAAATAGCCTTCTTCATCCGCATCAACTAAAATAGATAGCTCTTGCAATTTAGAAATATCTTCTTTCATTATAGCCATGTGCACGCCTAATCTTCTTGGAATGTCATCATAATATGCTTGTGGTGGTGGTGGCAAAAACTCTACACCACGTGTTTTTAAATCAGCAACGGTTTTAATAATATCATCGGTTGCTAATGCTAAATGCTGAACACCGGCACTTTCATAAAAATCAATGTATTCTTCAATCTGAGATTTTTTCTTTCCTTTGGCAGGTTCGTTAATCGGGAATTTAATACGTCCATTTCCGTTACTCATTACTTTACTCATCAATGCAGAATATTCGGTAGTAATTTGTTTATCATCAAAACTTAAAAAATTGACGAAGCCCATTACATCTTCATACCATTTTACAGTTGCATTCATTTGATTCCAACCTACATTACCAACCATGTGATCAATAAATTTTAAACCAACTGGCGCAGGATTGTAATCGCTTTTCCAAGCTTTAAAACCAGGTAAAAATTCACCTTTGTAATTTTTACGTTCTACAAATATATGTACTGTTTCTCCGTAAGTATAAATACCTGCTCTTACCACTTCACCATGTTCGTCTTTTTCAACGGTTGGCTCCATGTATGATTTAGCACCACGCTTCATCGTTTCTTCGTAAGATTTACGAGCATCTTCCACCCATAATGCAATAACCTTAACACCATCTCCATGTTTTTTTACGTGTTCTCCAATTGGCGAATTGCTGGTTAAAGCAGTAGTTAATACAATACGAATTTTATCTTGTTTTAAAACGTAAGACACCCTGTCTTTTAATCCTGTTTCTAAACCTGCATAAGCATAAGATTGGAAACCAAATGCTGTTTTATAAAAGTGTGCTGATTGTTTGGCGTTACCTACATAAAACTCTACATAATCTGTTCCTAATAAAGGCAAGAAGTCTTGCGCGCCTTCAAATATTTTTTCTAATCCGTATTCTACGTTTTTTATTTCTTTAGCTGACATAATAATTTAATTTTTGGTTTGAATAATTAATGTGGTTTAATTACTGAATTTAATAATTCTCTAATTCTCTCATGATTAGTCCCACATAGCCATATACAGGGCGCGTAGCTCTAATCTGTTTTTTAATAATTTAGATTCCATTAATTAGTTTTTATTTACATTTAATTTCCTCCCTTTTGGGGAGGTTAGGAGGGGCTTATTCTACCCAACTTTTATAATAAGCACCATCGTCAATTTTCATTGCCTCTTTTGTAACTTTTAATGGATGAAAAGTATCCACCATTACGGCTAATTCTTGCGTCTCTTTTTGTCCGATGCTGCGTTCCATCGCTCCAGGTGCAGGTCCGTGCGGAATGCCTTTCGGATGTAAGGTAATATAACCTTGTTTGATATTGTTTCTGCTCATAAAATCGCCATCCACATAATATAACACTTCATCGCTATCAATATTACTGTGATTATAAGGCGCAGGAATGGAAAGCGGATGATAATCGTACAAACGCGGACAAAACGAACAAACTACAAAATTAGCAGCTTCAAAATTTTGATGAACAGGCGGTGGTTGGTGTATGCGACCTGTAATTGGCTCGAAATTATGAATGGAAAATCCATAAGGAAAATTATATCCGTCCCAACCAATTACATCAAAAGGATGCGTTGCATAAACTATTTCGTGCATGATGCCTTCTTTTTTAACCTTCATTAAAAAATCGCCTTTTTCATCGTGTGTTTCCAAATTTTGTGGCAACTTATAATCGCGTTCGCAGAAAGGAGAATGTTCTAACAATTGTCCGAAAGGATTTCGGTAACGTTTAGGTGTGTAAATAGGCGAAAAACTTTCTACAAAAAGCAAACGATTATCGGTAGTGTCAAATTCAATTTGATAAATCATTCCGCGCGGAATGATTAGATAATCGCCATATTCAAAAGGAATAGTTCCCAAAAAAGTTTTCAATTTTCCGCTTCCTTTATGAACAAAAATCATTTCATCGGCATCGGCATTTTTATAAAAATAATTTTTTAGGCTTTGTTTTGGCGCAGCAAGTCCGAGAAGCAAGTCGTTGTTAAATAATAAAATCTTTCGGCTTTCTAAAAAATCATCGGTTGGATTTACATCAAAACCTTTTAACAACAAGGCTTTTATGTTTTTATCAATGGCAATTTCAGGAGTTACGTTATACGATTTTAAAATTTCTTTTACTTGAGTTGGACGATTTGTGTGATAAGACAAAGTTGACATCCCGCTGAAACCTTCTGTTCCGAACAATTGTTCGTAATAAAATTTATCCTGCTTGCTTTTTAAAATAGTATGTCGCTTAGGCGGAATTATTCCGAGTTTATGATAAATAGGCATTTTACATTGGTTTTAGAATACTTTGAAGTAACAAATTTAAGAAAAATAGCGAATCGTATAGCTAAATTTCCACAATATATTGGCTAACAAAAAATATTTTTTGAAGCGATAAAAATCCAACTATCTTTGTTGCGATGCAAAAACAACCCATTATCACGCTAAGTAATATTGCCAAAACCTATCAAATTGGTACGGAGTTGATTCATGCTTTGCGTTCCGTTTCCTTAGCTATTTTAAAAAACGAATACGTGGCTTTGATGGGACCTTCTGGTTCCGGAAAATCAACTTTAATGAATATGTTGGGCTGTTTAGATTCGCCCAGCAGCGGAGAATATATTTTGAACGGACATGCTGTTTCGAAAATGTTAGACAATGAATTAGCGCAAATCCGAAACAAAGAAATTGGGTTTGTTTTTCAAACATTTAATTTATTGCCTCGTTCTACTGCGCTTGATAATGTTATGCTTCCGCTGATTTATGCTGGATTTAATAAAGCAGATCGCGAAAAGCGAGCGAAAGAAGTACTGACACAAGTAGGTTTAAAAGAGCGGATGTTTCATAAACCGAACGAATTATCTGGTGGACAACGCCAACGAGTTGCCGTTGCGCGTGCATTGGTTAATAATCCTGCTATTATTTTGGCGGATGAACCAACCGGAAATTTGGATTCAAAAACATCTATTGAAATAATGGGTTTGTTTGAACAAATTCATCGAGAAGGAAATACGATAATTGTAGTTACACACGAAGAAGAAATTGCTGAACATGCGCATCGGATTGTGCGTTTGAAAGATGGATTGGTAGAATCGGATGCAGCCAACTTAAATATTATTACTGTAGAAAAAGAAAAAGCGTTGGTGAAATAATTTTTTCACGTAAGGGCGGTTCTATAAATACATTCGCATCAAAATTTTCATCGTTTTTTATAGACAATGAAATTTTTTGTAACACTATCTGGATAATGTAAAAAAAATTGAAGCAGTATATGAAAAACGATGGAAACCATAAGGGAACAAAAATAACAAGCAATCTGACTGTGTTATATTTTTTTAAAATAGCGAAGGCTATTAGAAAAAAATA
>DATLTG010000044.1:0-3171 GCA_035533735.1 Bacteroidia bacterium | reverse complement strand
GACTTTAAACAACTTCATTGATTATTTATAAAGTTCAACATATATTTTACCATCGTCAGATTTTTTCACCTCGTATTTAACATCTTGTTTATAGAATATTGGATTATTCCAGCCTTTTGGATTATTTTCTATTTTATTCATTTCTTCCTTTAATGATTTTACTTGATTATAATTATAAATGATTTGTTTCCATAATTCTGCTCTTAAATTAGCGTTATTGCTATCATTTAAAACTCCATAATCATTAGAATTTCGGACATTAGGAAAATTGTTACTATCATTCAAAATCTTTTGAAGTTTGTGTTCAGCAGCAATATTTATGGAATCGTTGTTTATTAAAACGTCAGAATCATACTCCCTTTCTATAATGTTAAACATATCTGTTTCTGGCAGTTGAAAATTTTGTCCCATTCTAAAAGCCTGACAATCAATGTAGCCTATCTCGGCTTTTTCTTTAAGCAATGAATAATCTTGACTAATTGTATCTTTTTGCTCTGTATTTAAATCTTTGTTTATGTGATGATAATAAATAATCCCTTCACAATTACATTTGTTATCATTGGTTGGATTAGAGAAAATATCATCAAGAGAATCTACCATTATCGAATCCGTAACATCTAATATTGTTTCATTGTTAGGATTAAATGTTTTATTACCTTTAAGAACAACAAATTCGCTTTTAAACAATGAAAGAACTTCTTTTTTTACGTCTTCATTTGAACATGGCTTGTCGATATTACACGCACAAAAAAATATCAATGCTAAAAAAAATAAAAGTCGCTTCATTTTATAAACAGATTTTTTAGTTAAACAAGCAAAGGTAAAGAAATACCAGTAAATTCAATTTTTTTCAAAACAATTGTTTTTAATTGAGAAATATCCGAAGCAAGTCTTTCTACTTCCATTTTATTGGTATTACGCTCGCCTTTTTCCAAAAGCATAAAATTTGATTCACAATCAATTTTTTCGCAAAGAATTAAAAAGTCCTGTGCTTTTTCATTAGAGAGAAGTTCAATTATAAAATTCATTTATACATTTTTAACTATTCGTAATTTATTGCAATATCTGCCAATTGTTCACTCACAGCAAATTTTCCTTTCTCTGATTTTTTAATAATTTGAGCGATGCGTTGCTCAAATTTTTGTTGCGTTATTTCAGAATCCATTAACAAAATGGCTTGTTTAAAACTGGAGATAATGCATTTGTAAAAAGTTTCGGAACGCTTGTTATTTCTACTAATTGCCTCTACTCCTACTTCCACACGATGCAATAAAATTTCTATTAAATCGTCCGAATAAATATTTGTTTTTTTGAAATCAGTAATTAATTTATTGACGTTCAAATTAGTTCTGCGTTCGCTTGGATTAGCGGATGAATATGCTTTCGTAATTTTTTTTTTGTACGTTTCCACAACCGGATTTTCTTCCTGAGAAAGTTCCGCTTTATAAAATTCTTTTACGTTTTTAAAAGTATCAAATAAGCGAATTATTTCATTGATAATATCTTCCTTTTCGGATTTTTGAAGATGTTTTATTAAAGCCGATTTAGTTAATTTTTTCATCTTGAAATAATCGAGCTAATTTAATTTTTTCCGTTTTCGAAAGTTGTTTTAATTGATATTCGTTTTTACAAGCTTCGGCTCTGGAAACAAATTTTTGAACGTATTTTAAAGTCAATGGAGTTCTGCCTTTTGTGTATTTAGCACCTTTTCCTTTATTGTGTTTTTCCAGTCTTTTCTCCACATTATTTGTGGTACCAATGTAAAAAGTGGCATCTGCACATTCTGCCATATAAACGTACCAATTCTCCATTGTCAATTTCCAATAATTTAAAAAGCTCTATTTACACCAATAATCCAGCGAAACTGAAAAAATCCTTGATCGGTTGCCGGAGGATGATTTAAAAATAAAGGCATATCAAAACGTATTGTTAAAGGATGAACCGTTTGTAATGGTCCCCAACGTTGAATAGTAAGCGCAGTTCCAATTCCGGCATCTGCACGAAAATTAGCAAATGAAAGCTCGTTAGGAAATTGATTATTATTGATAACACCAGCATCACCAAATAAATAAGTTGCTAAATGAAAATAATTTTTCAGAAACTTCGGATTGAATTTTACTAAATTATTAAATTCCAATTCGGCATTTACTGCCGCACCAGTATTCCCTTTGAAGGTATAAATAATGTTTCCATTTTTATCGTATTCAGGCGCTAAATAATCGGCATAACCGCGCAAATTAAGTCCGCCACCCGCTTGAAACTGTCCGGTTGAAGCACCAAAACCTGCCATACTTTGAGAAAAAAATCCTGCAGAACGTGTAAATTTATCTTCCATCATTTCTTCCGGATTAGCACCCGCTAAATACAAAGCTGATTCATCGGGCGTAACCGTTCCCATTCCATATTGAGCAATTAAACGCGTGTTCAATTTAAGTTTCCAAATATTTTTTTTATTAACGTTTGTGATGGTCAAATTACTGTAATTATAATCGTTAGTAATGGCACTTGCTTTTAATTCGGCAATAATATTTCCACTATATCCATTGAGATTGTAGTTATGTTCAAAACCAAAATTAATAGTGTTATTAAACTTTTGAATTCCCCATTCATCCGGATATAATAAATAATTTGAAGAAAAATAACTTGGACGATACATTGTTTTAAAATAAACGTAAGCGCGATTATGCAATGATTTGTCGCGTTTTTCAAAACCAAGTTTAGCAGCATTTAAACCATCTAACACTTTTGCAGAAAAGAAAACATCCGATTTTTCCATAAATTTATCGGTAGCTGTTTTGTAGGAAAAAATAAAAGAAATTTTTTGAAATTTGTTAATGCCAGAATCTGGAATATTGTGTTGAAACAATCCGGAATTAAACCAAAAAGAAGCATCAAAAACATGGTAATAACCCAAGTAATCTCCATGTAAATGCATACCTACTTTTAAACCATCGTAATTATTATACCAAACATCGGGGCGACCTAAAAATGTATATTTTGTCCAATCGGGCGTGTTATAAACTTTTGAATCAAAGGCAGATTTCACCGGAAATTTATAGCTATTATCGAGCATATATACATCTGCCAAACGATGAGAAGGTTCAATTTGCACATCGTAAATTCCATTCGGAATAGTTACCGTTGCTTGATAAGTTGGTTCTAATTTTATTC
>DATLTG010000043.1:0-6720 GCA_035533735.1 Bacteroidia bacterium | reverse complement strand
CAGGTGTCGTCAAGCATTACGGGTTTATTGTCTTGCGGAAGAATTAATGTAAAATGGAAAGTCTTGTAAAGTCCTGAAATGGCAACTTTGAAAGGCTTGAAGGAATAGTCGCCAATACCGAAGATTGAAAATGAGGGTTTGTTATTATAGATACTTGATTTTCTTGCATCGAAACTGGATTGATGTGAAGTCAAGTATTTATATGTTTTTGGATATTCACTTTTGATATATTTGGTTTCTTGTCCAACTTTTTTTTGCGTGACAATTGTAAATTTTCTTGTCTGGCTAATTACTGTGTTTTTAAGGTCGGAACTTTTAAGTATACCGTAAACCAGTCCATCTTCTAATTTTATTTCTTCATTCAATCCATTCACATAATGTCCGTTCACTTTGTCTAACTCCATAACAGTAGAGCAATCGTGCTTTAAACCTTGTCGCCAAACAAAAGGACACTTTCCATCAATTTCTTTTGTGTGAACGTAGGTGTCAATGTTTGAAACAAATTTGTCGGATAACCAACCGAATTTTAAATAGGAAGTTTCATTGTCGTAAAAATTAAATTCTTCGCAATCAAAAGTCGGATTTGAATTTAGTTTACAATAGAGTAGTGCTGCTTCAACGGAAACATTAAATTCCTTTTTGCTGTCAATACATTGCTTCTCTATAAATGCGATTTTATAGCGATTTTTATTTTGGTCAAAAACTATATTTTTTATTACAGAATTTTTCACCAGCAATAATAAATGTCCGTTCGTATTCTGAAAGGTTTCAATCATTGTTAAAGTGATAAATTCTGCAATGTCAAAATTGCCTTTCCCGGTCATAGCATCTAAGCCACTATGATTTTTAAAATTCGTTTTCTTTGGAAGGTTAGTTGAATTAAGGCTTCCTAATTTTGAATTTGTAATCCAAGGTGGGTTTCCAATCACTAAAACATCTTGTGTTGAATATTTTTGAGCTATTTGCTTGAAGTCAAAATCAAACACATTGCAATGGGTAATTGAAATTTCAGGTTTGTTTGCTTTTGGGTTAGCAAGGAAAAAATCTATTATATTGAATTTAGTTTCCCAAACGTAAGGTTTGTAAATTTCAACACCGAAAACATTCTTTATATTTTTAAAGTTGCGTAATGATGCAATAATAAAATTCCCTTTTCCGCAAGTTGGCTCAATTACTATTTTAGGCGAAATTTTTTTTGATAATAAATTCAATGTTACCTTATTAGCTAAATCATAATTAGTTTGAAAATCGCCATATTCTGCTCTGTCAGGTTCTTCAACAATATTATGAGTAACTGCAAGAATTTCTTTCAATGTTTCCAATTCAACATTAGTATCAAAAAAATGTATGATACCGAAGGCATCATACATTTTTTGATTTGCCGTTTCAAAAGATTTAATTCTTTTGAGATTATCATTTAAGAAATCTAAAACCCTATGAGAAATATTTGCTTCGAATATTTTCATCATTTAGATTTGTTATAACTAACAATTTTGGAAATACCTGGAATATCTTCGGTCAATGCCACAATCCTTTGGTATTGCAATCTCCATTGTAAAGCATTAGAAATAGTCAAATAACCTTGTTCGGGTGGAGTTTTTAGGATTTGTTCTGCTAATTTTGCTAAAGTTATTTCGTCCGCAGGAATATTTTTGTCGTTAAGATAAGCAATGATGTCGGCTTCATTGGCTTTATCTTTAACCATTTCTCTCAAACGAAAAGTTGTTGTATAGTCAGCCGTTCTTTTTTTTGAAACGAATGAACAACTTACAAAATTCAGAAGTGCTGTTTTTGATTTTGTGTCGTCAGCTTTGTCGTAAACAAATACAAGTAAATTATAACCAAGTCCGAAAACCTTTTGTTTAGCGTCTTTGAATGGGCAAGAAGATTGAGGTTGTTTTGTTGATGTTACTTTGATGTCTGTTAAAATGTCTGCTGAAGGGAGGTCAACTCCACTTGCGGACGAACCAATTGTAACTTCGTATTTGTCGTTTAGGTGCTTTTGAAATTTCTGTTCAATGAGTGTTCCAACTGCTTTGCCGTCAGTAACCCCAAAAAGTTCCTTGTGTTTAAATTTTGATTGTTCAACACAAAAAAGCTGAGCTTCCTTGATTAGAATTTTTATCGTTAATCTTTGCTTCATTTCTGTATTAAAATATATGTCGCTAAGTTAAGGTTTTTAAAGGTAAAATCTGTCCAGTCGAGTTGGTAAGTTTTACACAAAAGTCTGTTGTCAAACCGTAAAATTTGTTCGTTGCACTGTCGTCATAGCATTGGGCATAACGTTTTGCAGCTACAAGAGGTTGGCGATTTCGGAGACGTAAACTGTCTGCCACCACTGAACTTGATACGAAGCACAAAGCTTCATTTAACCACTGAACCGCCAATTTCTTGTAGGTGCTGTTACCTGCTGCCCTTCCTTATTCTGTCGTATAAGTTGCTGTCATTTAATTTTATTTAGTGTCAATGAAAGTTGATACTCAAATAATTCAAAGTCGAGTAAAAAATGTGTCGCTGTTTTTAATTCTGATGTTATTTCTCTGGCTACAATTATTGCTCTCACTTTGTCCTGCTTAAAAATTGTCTTGATGCTTGATTGATAAAAAAGTGTTTGTCCAACAACTTTTTCGTAACCTCGACTTACTTTTAATTCTATGACTACATAATTATTGTTTTTGTCAATCGCTAAAATGTCTATTCGTCTTGAAGTCCCTGCCACATAAAACTCTTCTCCGTCAACTCCGTCTGCTTGGTAAAGTTTAAGTCCTTTTTCAATTACGGACAAGTTTCTTACAAGATATTTTTGTAAATCCTTCTCATAAGCAAACTCACTTTCTTCTCTTACAATTTCGTCTTCTTCTTCGTCTTCCGATATTGTTCCCTCTTGGTCGCTGTTGAAACGAACAACAAGATTTTCAAAAAACTTTATTCGTGATTTTCCTTTGTCAGTAAGTCCCGAAGTCCAAACTGTTTTACAAAAGTCGTCAAGCAATTTTTTGTCACTAACTAATGTTATAATTTTTGCTCGTCTTAAAGTGCTTGAATAGGATTTGAATTTGTCAGATGAGTTTTTTATTTCCTCACACTCTTGTCCAAGTCCGTTGTCGTTAAGAAAGTCGTAAGCGTCAAAAAGTGAAAAGTTCTTGTTATATTCCATATTGTCGTTGTCGTTTTAGGGTTGCTTGTAACGGTAAATTGTATGAGTAGTGGCAGATTGCGTGGTAGTTTCCCGTCAAACCGCTACGCAGTTGAAGCGGGGCTACAACCCTTGAATTTAGCACTTCACCCGCCATATTGCCAAACCGATGTTAGCGGTAGTTATTTTTTTCCTATTATGTAAATGCCCTTCCAATTTTTCGGAAACTCCATTTCTTTCCATACTGTTTCAAATTTGTCAATACCCCAAAAGTCGTCTGTTATATAGAAAACAGCATAAAATATTTCGTAATTCGTGTCGCCTGTATAACCTTTTGTGTCTGCTACGACTTGGTCCATTTGGGATTTTAATTTTGTTTCTGTGTCTGCATATTTATATTCAACAGCAGTATGAATTTCAGGCACGAGTATATCAGGGTTGTAGTTTTTGAATGACTTGAAGAAACCAGAAGTTGGTTCAAGAGAAGATGGGAAAACAGATTTCACAACAAACTTAACTGCGTTGTAAACTTGAGGCTCACTTGTCGGCTTTGCATTCGTTTCATTGATAATTACTTGTGTGTTTCGTAATATACGTTCAAGAAAAGTAACACCTGTTTGCTTTAATAATTTGTCTATGTAACTCTGTTGGCTAAATTCAAATGGACTTAAAAAATGCCACAGTCTGCTGACTGTTTTGCTATACATTTCGCCCGAACCATCATCAATTTCGCTGTCAAACAAAGTTTTTCTTTTGTCCGTGAATAACGTTGCAAACTCGGTTTTAAAGTCAGTTAAGTATTCTTTAAGATTTGTCGTTTCCAAATAAGCAATGATTAACTTATAAACTGTTTTTGCGTTGTTTTCAAAATTGTCTTCAATTTCGGTTTCTTTATACATATAGCTCTCTTCTTTCTTGCCCTCTTCTGTGGTAAACTCCCACATAAATGATAATTCAGAAAAGTCGCTGCTCATACTCCATAAAGTTTCGACAATTTTACTTTCTCTATATTTTTGTTCGTCTGACATTGGTTTCTATTTATTCGTTTGTGTCGTGTCGTTATAATTACCGCTAACGTACTTATATAAGATATAAACAACCAATTTATTTCGCTTTATATATACAATGTGTAGCGGTAAGCGATAAAGCTGTTTCGTATTATTTTTATTATAAATCATCAAATGAAATTTAATTTGTTTGATACTTTTTGTACTAACATGTGTGTAAATTTACTTTTTTTTCGGAAGTACTACATTTAGGAGTCGCTTTTTTTACAAATAAAAAAGGGTTTCAAACTGTATCGTCTGAAACCCTTTCCGTTGTAGTGGGAACTACTGGGTTCGAACCAGTGACCCTCTGCTTGTAAGGCAGATGCTCTGAACCAGCTGAGCTAAGCTCCCTTAATTTTTTTTCAACGGGCTGCAAATATATACACTTTGTTATTAAGTGCCAAACAAATTTTCTTTTTGTAAGAAACAAAATCTTTCTCAAGTGAATTTTTTATATCTTTCGTTCCATTTTAAACGCTATGAAATATTTTCTGAATATTCTTTCTGATTCGCGAAAACGCTTATTGTTTGCAGGTATTTTGCTGCTGATTGTAATTGCTTACAGCTCCGGAATTCACGATGATTTTTTGAGAGGTTGGGATGATGGCGTATATCTTTTTCAAAATAATTACCTCTATCACCTCAATTTCGCCAACTTTAAATATATGCTCACGCATCAAGAGCAAGGCAATTATCATCCAATTACGATGATTAGTTACGCCATCGAATATCATTTTTTCGGATTAAGCAGTCCGGTTCCTTACCACATTGATAATTTATTGTTGCACATAGCAATTACCATTTTTGTTTTTTATTTTATTTTTCTACTCACCAAAAATTATTTTTTGGCTTTTGGTGTGATGTTACTCTTTGGTATTCACCCAATTCACGTGGAAAGTGTAACCTGGATTTCGGAACGGAAAGATTTATTGTACAGCTTTTTTTATATGCTGGCGCTGATAAATTATTTGCGTTACTCATCAACTTCCGAAAAAAAATATTACAGGTATTCCCTGATTTTGTTTGTGTTATCGTGTTTGTCGAAAGGTATGGCAGTAAGTTTAGCGGGAGTAATTGTAGTGATTGATATTTTTCAAAATAAAAAATTCGATAAAAAAACCATTATGGATAAAGTGCCGTATTTTGCGTTGGCACTTTTATTTGGAATCATCGCTGTAAAAGCGCAAGGACATTCGGTTCAAACAAATATTCCTTATACTGTTTCGGAGCGTTTCCGGATTGTAAATTATACCATTATTGCCTTTTTTCAAAAACTAATTGCACCCATTAATTTATGTGGCTTTTATCCATATCCAGCCAAACCAGATAATCAGTTAGAAAGCTATTATTGGTTGTTTCCACTTGCCACTTTTGCCATTGCCGGATTTACTATTTACTCGATGCGCTTTACCAAAAAAATATTTTTTTGTTTAGGATTTTTTATGGCATCTATAATAATGGTGTTGCAAATTTTGCCTGTTGGTGGAGCTTGCATGGCTGACAGGTACGCGTATATTCCGTCTATCGGATTTTTTTTACTGATGGTTTATGCGGCAGAATTTCTGTGGAATTATTTTCAAAAAAACATGCCTGTTAAATTTTTGCTTGGCATCATTGCTGCTTCGTATTTGTTGTGGTTGCCTATAAACACTTATGCTTATTGCAAAATTTGGGATGGGAATTTTAAATTTTACGATGATGTATTACAGAAATATCCTTTATCAACTGTGATGCGTTATAATCGCGGACGAGAGTTGTATAAATTGGATAAAGACGAGGAAGCGATGAAGGATTTTCAGTTTTGTATGGCTGCCGAACCAGACGATTACAAACCTGTTTTGATGGTTGGAACGGAACATTATAAGTTGAAACAATACCGCACAGCTATTGGTTTTTATAACAAAGCTATTTCTATGAATGATACTTGTTTTGATGCTTTTAATAATCGAGCTGTTTCGTATGCGATGTTGCATATAAACGATTCGGCTTTGGCGAGTTTTAATAAAGCTTTGCAATTGCGACCAAACGACAAAGATGCTATTGGAAATCGTGCCATTTTACTAAAAGGTTCAGAAGGTGCTCAGCAAACAGATACGCTGAGTCAGAAAATTATTGCCGATCCGAAAAACCCTTTGCTGTATTATCAACGCGGATTGTTTTATTATCAAAATAAAAATTATGCCAATGCAATGGCAGATTTTAACAAAGCACTGTCTTTAAAAAATAAATATACCGATGCCTTATATTACAGAGCTATTGTGGAAGATGCCATGAACAGACCTGATGATGCGATGGCAGATTACAATAAAGTTATTCGCATTGATCCGAAATACGAGGAAGCGTACAATAATCGTGGCATTGAATATGGAAAAGCCGGAAAATTAGATTTGGCATTAAAAGATTTTAAAAAGGTAATTGAAATAAATCCCAACAACAGAGATGCTTATTACAACATCGGCTTTACATATCATATAATGAAAGAAGACGATATTGCTTGTCCGTACATTAAAAAAGCTGCTGAAATGGGCAATGCAC
>DATLTG010000042.1:0-4232 GCA_035533735.1 Bacteroidia bacterium | reverse complement strand
CTTCGTAAAGACTAACTTTTTCGGGTGATTTCCTCTCAGGCTCGGAACTTCCCGAAAATAGTAACTCTTTAACTTGAAAAAATTTACAATGTATCCTATGCCAATTTAAATTTTAACTTTTGAATCTGCACATCGGTTAATTGGTACATTAGTAATTTATTACATTTGTAAGAACAAGAAAAAAATTTATTGAAAATTTTTTAAGAAGAAAACGATTTTACAAATAAATTAGATTTTGCTTTTCCCGCTAGCTACAAAATTGCAGGAGCGAGGGATTATTTATAATTTTAATATATGGCAATACTTAACAAAGTGTTTATATTGATAATGTATTCAATTATAACATTCCTTGCCTCAATACTTTTGAGCATTTTGTGTCGTCCCATATTTGGGGCATCGGCATTAGTATTTCCATTATCACTTATTATAGGAATAGCATTAGGGCTTACGACAATAAATAAGAAAGAGAACTACAATCCAACCTTTTTAAAATCTCTTTTTTTTAGCCTCATATTAACACTATTTTTTGATGGAGTATTAAATATATATTGGTTAATTATGCCTACTTTCAATTGGAGTAATTTAAACTACACAAAAATCTATATCGCTTCTTCAGATACAATTTTATTAGAAGGAGTAGCACTTTCATTCATCTTAGCCATAATTTATAGAAGCAAATGAGTAAGAAAACTAAATTCATATTATTGATATACATTATTGTTTCGTTGATGGATTCTATAGGAGGATGGACATACCAAAAATATGAATATTCTGTGGGTCAAGGGTACACAATGACAGATTTAAGTTCTTTTGCCTTCTTTTTCATTTTTACCGTACTATATACTTTGGTCTGGTACCGAGAGGTAGAAAGAAAAAGTCAAAAGATAACATGGTACATATATATAATAGCGGTAATTGCAATGTTTTTATTTGGAACTTTAATTTGGCATATATAGATTCCGAATCAAGTTTGGAATGACGGCTTCCAGAAAAAAAGTTTTCAAAACAAAAAACTATTTTCAATTATCCATTCTTAATTTTCCATTTTTTTGCTCGCGCGCAGATTCCAAATCAAGTTTGGAATGACGGCTTCATTTTCATCTCCCCTTTGGGGAGACCGAGAGAGGTAGAAAATCTAATAATCTCCATCGTTAGTTTGGGAAGTATCTGCTGGAGAAGCTTTTTTATTAGGATCCCATTTTACTTTAAAAACGGGTTTTTTAGTCGGTTTTTCAGCATCGGTTAAAGTGGTATCTTTTTTAAATAAGCCGAATTCTTTTTTCAAAACAAGTTTCAAATTTGTTTTTTCGGCTTTTAAATCTTGTTTTACTTTTATCAGCGCATCTTTCGTATCGTATTTAACAATGGGATGTTCCACCGTTCCGGTCATGGAAATAAACAAGGTTGTTTTTCCTTTTACATCACTTTCATCTTTCGTGTTAGTATCGGTTGGTTTTCGGTTTTTCCTGAATTTTTGCGCCAACAAATCGTGCAATAAAATTTTTGCTTTGTAATCAATTTTGTTTTCGAAAGTATGCGTACCCGAAGCTGTAACATTGAGCGCGGAAGAATTAATATCCATTTGCGGAATAATTATTTGCTCGTCTTTTATTTCAATTTGATTTTTTAACGTTGAAAATTTTACGTCTTTCAATTCCGATAATCGAATAAATTTCGACATAGATTCCATCGGTTTAAAATCAATTAATTCTCCATCTTCAATAGTTATATTGCTATGAACATAAATGGAATTGGGCAGCACTTTTAAAGCGTGTGTCCATTCCGCAACAAACTGAATATCGGCTGTAGCTGTGCCTTTCAGGTTATCGTCTTTCAACACATCTTGGCCAAAATTTCCCATTTCGTAAAACATTTTTGTAATGTTTAAATTGGTAAGCACTGCATTGCAACTGGTCAATACTTTATCGTTTTGCGATGCATCAATAATTCCGTCAGAAAGCGTAATAGAGCCATCCATCGCGTTAAGCGAAACACTATCAGCAGTTAATTGTTGATTTTTTAATCGTAAAATGCCGTGAACATTTGTTGCATCCACTTTTCTAAAAACTAAATGTTGAACGTTTGTATTTAGCGTAAACGCGATATTTTTACTGAAATGTAAATTGTAAGCTGTCGTATCTTTTTTGCTTGTTTCATTTTTGTTTTCCAGAAATTCATTCAAATTTAAAAATGTTGAATGCAAGGTTGCATCGGCAGTTACAGTTTGGTTTTTCTCAAACAAAAACGGAAAAATATTTTTCAATATTCCTTTTAAATCAAAATCACTTCCCGAAACATTTCCTGAAAAATCGTTTACCAATAAATCGTCATCGTTCACTGAAAAATTTCCATTGATATTGTCGAAACGTAAGGTGTTATTTTTTAAACGAATGGACGCATTGCTTACTACCACTTCACCAGAAGCTTTTGTTGCATCGGTTACATCTGAATAATAATTTTCGGAATTTTTTAATTTACCTTTATAAACTATACTAGCTTTTACATTTCCGCTCATACTTTCAATGGTATCCATCTGAATAAATTGATGAATCGCATCTAAACCCATATTTACATTGGCGTTAAAACTATAAACAGGATCGTTAAAATTATGAATAGAAAAAGAGCCGTTTATTGTTCCTCCATTTAATTCGGCTGTAACATTATGTATGGAAAGTGTTGTTTTTTGTGGCGTTTTTCCTTGTTTGCTGGAATAACTTCCTTTCAAATCAATGTTTTTTAATTTCATCGAAGATTTATCGAGTGAAACTTCTCCTTTTGTAATTCCAAAAGTCGCAACTAAATCGGGCCAAACGCCATGTCCAATTGGACCTTTCACAGTTCCATTAAAATAAATATTTCCGCTGCTATTATAGCGATTCATGTATTTTTTTGCTTTTGAAGGCAGCAATAACATTGCCGATTGAATATCCATATTTTTACCATCAATTTTAAAATCAGCAACGCCTTCTGTTTTAGTATTGATAAGCGAACCAGACAAATCGAGTGTAACATGTTCTAATTTAATTTCGCCTTCTTTAATTCGGTAAAAATTATTTTTATTGTTTACATATAGCGACAATTTAATGGCTGCGTTTTCGCCTTTCAAATAACTTTCGGAGCCAAAAGTTAAGGTATGAATAAGTGCGGAAGTGGTAGTTTCTAAATCATATTCATCACTATTAAATTTTCCTTTTAACGACAAATTTTTCAATAAAAATTCACAATCAGAATGATTAAATTGATTGATGTATTTTACTTCCGCATTTTGAATCGTTATTTTATTCAGCGCAAAAGAAAAATTATTTTTTGAGGTATTGCTTATGGAATCTGAAGTGCTTTTCCAAAAATGATAATTATCTTCTCCTTTTTCGTTAATTCGAATATTTAATTGAACTCCGCTGATACTAAGTTTTTCGACAGCATATTTTTTATAAAAAACATCCATCAAATTAAATTCTAACGAAATATTTTGAGCTTTAAATAAAGTGTCTTTTACTTTCGCATCCCAAGCATCTAAGGCTTTTACATTATTAAATTCAACAGAAGCGTAAGGAAAATCGTGAAACACAGAAAAGTGAATATCGTTTGAATTGACAATTACTTTGGTGTTCAAATTTTTATTGACTTGCTCTACCACCAATGTTTTCACTTCGTTCTGATAAAAGCGAACGATTACAAAACCTGCAATAAAACTCAATAAAAGGATGCTTAAAAAAATAATACCACTAATTTTTAAGTACCGCATCGAAGTTTCAATTTTATTTTGCTGTCATTTTCAGCATAATTATTTCTTGCTCCGTTAGCATTCGCCACCTGCCTTTTGGAAGATTTTTTTTAGTTAATCCGCCAAAATAAACGCGATCTAATTTCAACACTTTATAACCCAATGCTTCAAAAATCCTTCTGATAATGCGGTTTCTGCCGGAATGTATTTCAATTCCAATTTCATCTTTCGTATTGGAAGCATCTACATAATTAATTTCATCTGCCTTTATAAATCCATCTTCCAGCTCCATTCCTTCGGCAATTTTATCCATATCTTCTCGCGCTACATTTTGATCCAACGTTACATGATATATTTTTTTAATTCCGTAACGCGGATGTGTTAATCTATCGGTAAGCTCGCCATCATTGGTAAACATCAACAAACCTGTAGTATTTCTATCCAATCTTCCAACCGGATAAATACGTTCGCTGCAAGCTCCACTAACCAATTCCATTACCGTTCTGCG
>DATLTG010000041.1:0-14701 GCA_035533735.1 Bacteroidia bacterium | reverse complement strand
CCGTCAGCCGGAAGCTATCAACGACATTCGTACCAATATGATTTTGACTGCGGCACTTGTTGAAGGTGTAGCTTTCTTCGCGATTGTGATGAGCTTGCTTGTTATTTTAAAATAACAAACAATCAACAAAACTTGCTTTTAACGGTTGGTTAAAAGCAAGTTTAATTTAATTTTTCAGGAAACAAAAAAAGAAAAAAATGGAATTAGTACAACCCGCATTCGGTCTCATCTTTTGGATGTTGCTTTCGTTTTTAATCGTAGTTTTTTTATTGAAAAAATTTGCGTGGAAACCGATTTTAACAATGATTAAAGAACGCGAAACATTTATTGAAAACGCATTAAACTCTGCTGAAAAAGCAAAAGCCGAAATGGCTTCATTGCAAGCAAGCAACGAAAAAATAGTACATCAAGCACGTTTAGAACGCGATCAATTATTAAAAGAAGCGCGCGAAACAAAAGAATCCATTATATTGGAAGCAAAAGTAAAAGCAGGTGTAGAAGCCGACAAACTAATTGCTTCTGCTCGCGAAAATATCAATAACGAAAAAATGGCTGCTATTGCAGAATTGAAAAATCAAGTGGCAACACTTTCAATGGAAATTGCCGAAAAAATTATAAAAACAGAATTGTCATCGGACGAAAAACAAAAAGCATTGATAAAAAATATGCTTCAAGATGTTAATTTGAATTAATTATGAGCCAAACAAGAGTCGCCAATCGCTACGCAAAAGCATTATTAGAACAAGCTCTCGAAAAGAGTTTGTTAGAAGTGGCGCACAACGATATGACTTTATTGCTCCACACTTGTAAAGAAAAAGATTTTTCACTTTTTCTGAAAAGTCCGATTATTAAAACCGAGAAAAAAGCAAGTGTATTAAAAGAAATTTTTTCTTCTAAAATGAATGCGCTTTCGCTGGATTTTATGTTACTTGTTGTAACTAAAAAAAGAGAAAACGCAATGGAAAACATTGCCGAAGAATTTATCAATCAATATAAAATTTACAAAAAAATAATTACAGCTGTTGTAACTTCTTCGGTTGGTTTAGACAAGGTTTTGAGAAAAGAAGTAATTGATATTGTGAAAAAAGGAAATCAATCGGAAGTAGAATTAATTGAAAAAATAAATGGCGATTTAATTGGCGGATTTATATTACGAATTGGCGATAAACAAGTAGATACAAGCATTTTGCGTCAACTCAAAAAATTAAACAGAACATTCAAAGAAAATTCATTGCAATAAAAAATAATTTTTAACAAAAAGCACAATGGCAGAAGTTAAACCGGCAGAAGTATCTGCGATATTAAGACAACAGTTAGCAGGTTTCAAATCAGAAGCGGAACTGGAAGAAGTTGGATCCATTTTACAAGTTGGAGATGGAATTGCTCGTATTTACGGACTTTCAAAAGTAGAATCTGGAGAGTTGGTAGAATTTGAAAACGGCTTAAAAGGAATCGTTCTTAATTTGGAAGAAGACAATGTGGGGGTGGTTTTATTGGGATCTACCAATTTATTAAAAGAAGGCGATGTTGCAAAACGTACCGGAAAAATCGCTTCTATCCGCGTTGGCGAAGGAATGTTAGGACGTGTAGTTGATACACTCGGAAATCCAATTGACGGGAAAGGTGCTATTGGCGGAACTTTATATGAAATGCCGCTCGAAAGAAAAGCACCCGGAGTAATTTATCGTCAGCCAGTAAACGAGCCGCTACAAACGGGTATCAAAGCTATTGATGCGATGATTCCCATTGGAAGAGGACAACGTGAGTTGATTATCGGAGATCGTCAAACAGGAAAAACCGCTGTGGCAATTGATACCATTATCAATCAAAAAGAATTTTACGAAGCAGGAAATCCTGTTTATTGTATATATGTTGCCATTGGTCAAAAAGGAAGTACCGTTGCAAACATCCTCAGAACATTAGAAGAAAACGGAGCAATGCCTTACACAGTAATTGTTTCCGCAACAGCTTCTGATCCTGCAGCGATGCAATTTTACGCACCATTTGCTGGAGCTTCTATCGGAGAATTTTTTAGAGATTCTGGTCGCCCAGCTTTAATTGTTTACGATGATTTATCTAAACAAGCCGTTGCTTACCGCGAGGTTTCTTTATTATTGAGAAGACCACCGGGACGTGAAGCATATCCTGGAGATGTATTTTATTTGCACAGTCGTTTATTAGAAAGAGCGGCAAAAATAAATGCTTCGGATGAGATTGCTAAAAACATGAACGATTTACCTGATACAATTAAAGGAATTGTAAAAGGAGGCGGCTCGTTAACAGCTTTACCAATTATCGAAACACAAGCCGGAGACGTTTCGGCATACATTCCAACCAACGTAATTTCTATTACTGACGGACAAATATTTTTGGAATCCAATTTATTCAATTCCGGTGTGCGTCCCGCTATTAACGTAGGTATTTCGGTATCTCGTGTAGGTGGAAATGCGCAAATCAAATCCATGAAAAAAATTGCAGGAACATTAAAATTAGATCAAGCGCAATACCGCGAGTTAGAAGCGTTTGCAAAATTTGGTTCTGATTTAGATGCCGCTACAAAATCGGTTTTAGATAAAGGCGCACGTAACGTGGAAATTTTAAAACAAGGACAATTTTCTCCGGTAACGGTTGAAAAACAGGTAGCTATTCTTTTCTGCGGTACAAAAGGATTATTGAGAGATGTTCCTGTAAATAAAGTGCGCGATTTTGAATCCGAATTTTTAAATTTCTTGGAAGTAAAACACAAAAATGTGTTGAACGAATTGAAAGCCGGAAAATTAACGGACGAAGTAACAAAGACACTTGAAACTGTTGCAAAAGAAATTGCAGCGAAGTATAAAAAATAATAAGAATTTGTAATTTAAAAGCATCAAAAAAAAGTTTTTGATGCAAGCATTCAATAAGCATGGCAAGTTTAAAAGAAGTTCGTAATAGAATAACATCGGTTTCATCCACTCAGCAAATTACCAGTGCCATGAAAATGGTATCTGCCGCTAAGTTGCGTAGAGCACAGGATGCCATTGTTCAAATGCGTCCGTATGCAGATAAATTAAAAGAAATTCTTGAAAATTTAAGTTCCAGTTTAGGAAGTTCCGATAGTGCTTTCTCGAAAAAAAGAGAAGTTAAAAAAGTGTTGTTGGTAGTGATTACTTCCAATCGCGGATTGTGTGGCGGATTTAATGCAAACGTTATAAAAAGAACCGTTCGCTTAGCGAATAACGAATATAAAAACCACAAAGTAAGCTTGCTTTGCATCGGAAAAAAAGGAACTGACTTTTTCAAAAAAAACAATTATCCGTTTTTTGATGGAACATTGGCGAAAGAAATTTCTTCCCTTTTTGATCATGTTACTTTTGAACATATCGCGCCTATTGCCGAAGCAACAATGAATGCTTTTTTAGCTTCCGAATTTGATAAAGTAGAATTGATTTACAATCAATTTAAAAACGCAGCAGTACAAGTAACCGTTACCGAACAATTTTTACCGGTAATGCCTGCCGAAACACTTCATTCTACTTCTAAAAAGAAACACATAACAGATTATATTTTTGAGCCGGATAAAGAATTTATTGTAAAAGATTTAATTCCTCGTTCCTTAAAAACACAATTCTATAAAGCCATTTTAGATTCTCACGCTTCTGAACATGGAGCGCGTATGACTGCGATGCACAAAGCAACCGATAACGCGAAAGATATTTTGCGTAATTTAAAACTGACTTACAACAAAGCTCGTCAAGCTGCTATCACAAACGAAATTCTCGAAATCGTTGGTGGTGCCGAAGCATTGAAAGGATAAGTTTAAAAAGTTTTTTTTATTCATACTTCATATTCCCCATAATTTTAATTAGTAAGTGTTTCGTTTTTGTAATCGGAATAATTCTATCTTTCATTTTTATTTCAATAGCGTAAAGAGATTTTTTAAATAAAAACAATCCATGAAAGATCCTTATGTAGTAATTATACTATCAAGCTTGTTGATTGTATTTTCTTACCTTTTTACTCAAATTTCAAAATTCTCTAAAATTCCATCTGTACTATTTTTAATTGGTACCGGAATCGCGATGCAATTTGGTTTAGAATACTTCGGAATTAACTTACCTGATTTAAGTACAATTCTCGGCATATTAGGCATTATTGGTTTAATGATGATTGTTTTAGAAGGAGCCTTAGATATAAAAATCCACCGAAATAATATTCGCACAATTTTGGCTGCATTTGCCAGCTCAGTAATAATTTTAGCAATAACCAACTCGTTAATCGCCTGCATTATTTATTATACTCAGCCGGTAAATTTTATCAATTCGTTTTTATATTCCATTCCGCTTTCTGTGGTAAGCAGCGCGATTGTTATTCCGAGCGTTCATAAATTAATTCCTGCGAAAAAAGAATTTATGGTTATAGAAGCTACGTTGTCTGATATTTTCGGCATTATGCTTTTTTCATTATGGATTAAAGAACCATCTGCTGGACAAACGTATGCTCAAGCAATATCATGGAACATTATTATTTCCATTACGCTATCAATAATACTCAGTTATCTTTTGGTATATCTTTTTCATAAAATTAAAACAAAAGTGAAATTCTTTTTGTTCTTAGCAATATTGGCTTTATTACTTTCTATAGGAGAATATTTCCACTACTCTGCTTTGCTGATTATTTTAATTTTCGGATTAATACTAAACAATACACATGCCTTTTTTAAAGGTTTTTTGAAAAAAATAATTAATCACGAAAAGGTAACAGAAATAAGAAACGAATTTGTGATGATTACCAACGAAACTTCTTTTTTAATTAGAACTTTCTTCTTTGTAGTTTTTGGATTGACAATGAATTTAGAAGGATTACTAAACGAACAAATAATTATTATCTCGATAATGGTAATGGTAGTAATTTATCTTACAAGAGCATTAAATTTAAAAGTATTTATAAAAAGCACCATTTTTCCTCAAATGTTAATTGCGCCAAGAGGTTTAGTTACCATTCTTTTATTTCAACAAATTATGGAACATTATGGAATAATTCCCTTTAATAAAGCAATTTTAGCTTGGGTAATTATTGGCACTAATTTAATTATGATGTTTGGTTTAATTTTCAGCGGAAGTTCCGAAGATGATATTTTAAGAATTAATATTGGAGATGCTTCTTCTGATTATTATAATGAACCCAATCCTCCTGCTTAATTGGGTTACAGAAAAAAATTATTTTTTACAGCTATAAAACATTTGTGAAATAGAATTATATTTGAAAAATAAATGATTTTTCCATTTGACATAAAACTTGAACAAGTAACAAATTCCGACATTGGATTAAAATCCGAACAAAAGGTTTTTGACATAATTGAAAACTATATTAAATCAAAGAGCGTTACCGACTTTTATAGAACTGGAAATCAAATAAATTTTAAACAAAGTTTTTTCGTGCTAAACACCAATGTATTTGCAATCATAGACAAAGGTGAATTCATTGTGAAATTTAACAATAACAAGGTAAATTTAATTTACAAATTCTATCTTATTCGTTTTTTTATTGTTTCATCTTTATTGGCCATTGGCTTTGGCTTTGTGGTAGGACAACTTGTTTTTGGATTAATTACATTTTTACTATTTGTTATAGGTAATTTTATAATCTGTTATAACAGACAAAAGAGTGCTTTAAATGAAATTATTTCTGAAGTAAATAGTTTAGCGACACCAGCAACATAAACATTTGTGCATATAGAAAGAGGAAGTTCCGAAATCTGCCCATCGCAAGCTGCAAAACATTACAGCTCTTTTAATTACTTGTTTTTTTATTACATTTGAAATAAATTAAACCAACCATGAAATCGAACATCTCTCTGTTATTTAGTGTGCTTTTGTTAAGCACAAACGTATTTGCTCAAAAAGAAAAGCCGGTCAGTTCCGAAATAAAGAACGTAACGGTTTTCCTGCATGGATGCGAAATTACGCGTACAGCAAAATTTAATTTATCGGAAGGCACTACTCAATTGGTGCTGGATAATTTATCTTCACAAATAGAACAAAGCAGTATTCAGGTAAGTGGCAAAGGCGATTTTGTTATCGAAGCGGTAACACCTCAAATGAATTATTTGCACAATGCGGATAAATCGTCTCGTGAAAAGCAACTCGAAGATTCCTTGAAATTAGAAAAAAATAACCTAGTAATGCTGAATGCACAACAAGCGGTATTGGACGAACAGGACAAACTACTTACTTCCAACGAAAAAATAGGTGGCGCTAACACCGGTCTTTCCATTGATGAATTAAAAAAAGCCATGGACTATTTTACAAGTCAGTTAATGGAAATCAAAACAAAAACAATGGCGCTGACGGATAAACAAGATGAGGCAAACAAAAAGATAGCCAGTATTCAAAATCAGTTAAACGAAATTAAGCAGAAAAATAATCAACCTACAGGAGAAGTATTGGTTACTGTTTCCGCGAAATCAGCAACGCAAGGTTCGCTTGAATTGACTTATTACATTGCCAATGCAGGCTGGAATCCATCGTATGATATTCGGGCGACTAATACACAAGATCCTGTGGCATTAACGTATAAAGCGGATATCTGGCAAAACACAAACGTGGATTGGGACAACGCAGATATTACACTTTCTACCGGCAACCCAATGCAACCTGGCACACAGCCAACACTAAACCCTTTGTATGTCGATTTTTATTCTCCGCCCGTTTTTGGCTATGAAGAAAATATCCCGAGTAATGCAGAAGCACCTAGGTCTCAACTTATGGAAAGAGTAAGTACTGTATCAACAAGTGATGAAAAAGTTGCAACAAAATCCCAAACGAATGCCAGCTACACAGCTCAAGTAAGTAATGAGTTGAGTACGACCTTTCATATACAGCGTCCTTTTTCAGTTCCTTCGGATGCTAAACCACATACAACGGAAATAGCCGTGCATAATATTAATAGCACGTATGATTATTATGCAGCACCTAAATTAGACAAGCATGCGTTTTTGATTGCCAATATTACCGATTGGGATCAGTATAAATTGTTGGCAGGTAAAGCCAATATTTTCTACAAAGGAATGTATGTTGGAAAAAGTTTTATCAATCCACAAAATACAAACGATACATTAAAAGTGTCATTGGGCATGGATAAAGATATTGTAATAGAGCGCAAAAAGGTAACAGATTTTACGAAAGAAGCTGTGATTGGTGATCATAAAGAAGCAAGTTATACGTATGAGCTGACGGTTCGTAATTCGGGTAGTAATCCTATTCAAATTACTATGGAAGACCAAGTGCCGATTTCTATGCAGAAAAAAATTACTGTTAAACTGAAAGATCAGGGCGATGCTTCTTATAACGAGGCAACAGGTTTGTTGAGATGGAAGCTGTCGTTGAAACCTAATGATACGTCCAAACACAAGTTTAGTTATAGTATTGATTATCCTAAAGATAAAGTGATTAAATACCAATAATTGTTTCTGTTTTTTAGTTAAAAACAGTTTTGATTTATTCAATGTAATTACGATGGATTTATGAATAAAAACCATACATTTGGTTAGAAATAAAATGGACAGGCGAGAGAGAAAAAAGTAAAATGATATCACGATGAAACTAAAAACATTTTCATTACTTGGATTACTAATTGCCGTTTCAGGAATGCTATTTCTGATTGAAAAAAATTATATCCTTTCTAAAAATCCGATTTCCATTATCATTCAAATCGGAGCTATTGCATTTATGATTTGGGCACGAATTACTTTCGGGTTGCGAAGTTTCCATGCAACTGCCAATACAACTCAAGGAGAATTAGTAACAAGCGGTCCGTATAAATGGCTGCGGCATCCCATCTATGCCTCTATAATTTATTTTTCAATTGCTTCCATAATCGCCTTTCCATGTATAGAAACAATAATTGCTGTTGCTTTAATTATTTTAGGATTATCACTACGAATTATTCTGGAAGAGAAATCTTTATTATTGACCTACGATAATTATGCTGCGTATTCAATGCATACCAAAAGAATTATTCCATTTATATTTTAGATGGATGTATTTAACTGCCCTTTTTGTGGCTTATTATTTTGGATCTAAATAATACCAACAAATTTCTTACTTGTAATGTTTTATTATTATATGTTAGCTACAACGCTTTCGCTTATGTAGAATGACGATTTTATAGTTACTTAAAAAACACCGAAAAAAACTAAGGAAAAATACTAATGAAAAACATTTTTAATTCTCTGCCTTTTCTTTTAATCCAATCAATCGCTCTTTGAAGAGCTCCAATATCCTCTCCAAATTTTCCGATACTTGTATTACAACTTCCGCAAACCCAGCCCCTAACACTTCCATCTATATGGCTATGATCTAAAACAATGTCAGCTTTAAAATTTCTAACTTTTTCTTTTTGGCAAATGGGACAAATAAATTTTTCACCGATAGCTGGTCTTGGATGCAATCGTTCATATTCCTCCGCTTCTTTTTTATTAATTTTTACTTTTTTTGAATAACATTCTTTACAAACAGGACGTCTCAATATTCTATCGCCTTTTCCATATTGATTCTTGGAAAATTCTTCCATTGGTTTTTCTGTTCCACAGGAAGTACAAATTTTAGATGGTAACTCTTCTGCCATGTTGTAATACTTTTTGAGAAATACGTTTATCTGCAATTTTACAATAATCTTTATTTATTTCACTTCCCAAATAATTTCTATCCAGTATTGTGCACATCTTTGCTACTGTCCCACTTCCCATCATCGGGTCATAGACCAAGTCACCAATATTACTCCAAGATAGAATATGGTCTTGCGCTAATTTCTCAGGAAAAATGGCTGGATGCTCATACGCAAACTCATCACTTGCGGAATGTCCCTTACCTATATTATATTCCCACGCATTTATTCTTCTACCATACTCACTATAACCACCTCGCTTTAACTGTAACAATTCACCATTCTGCAATCGCTTTGTTCCGTTATCTCCTTTTCTCGCTTCTTTATTTTCTCTATCCTTAATAAGATTAATCGTCTTAGGATAATCTTTACTAAGGACAAACATATATTCAAAAGACTGCCAATAAGTATTGTTGTTTCCAACAGCACCTCTTGGAGGCTTCAAATAAATCATTGTATCGAATAAATTAAATCCGCATTCCTTGAAAAAAAGTGCTTGACGAAAACTTGTTCCTGTTTCATTTCCGGAAATAGTTGAGTCTCCGACAATCCAGACAACTACTCCTCCGACTTTCGTTACTCTAAAAAGCTCTTTGGCAATTTTTTCAAAAGGAAAAGTATATCCATTGTATTCCGATTTCGCGCCACGAATGTGATTATTATACGTTCTTAAATCATCATACGGAGGTGAAGTAATAGTTAAGTCAATGAAATTCTCTGGCATTCGAGACATTGTCTTAACACAGTCTTCATTGTAAATTTTGTTCTTAATAATTTCTTCCTTCATATTATTGAATTTAGTAAGTACGAGGGTTACGTAAAAGTAAGATAGTTTTTCCTTTTTTTTATAAAATAATTTTTAGAATAAAAACATTCCTTTGTTAATAACTCATAAGCATTTTTTTATAGACAATATCTACTGACAAACATTTAAATACTGAAGACGAGAAATAAGGGCAGCAACTTTAAGCAAGAAAAAATATTAAAAAAATTAATCCTATACAATATTCTACAACTCCTTTATATACGCCATACACAAATCAACAGTAGCTTCAATCCCTTTTTTGTGCGTACGTTCCACTCCGTGAGATGCCGCAACGCCAGGACCAATAAGCGCTACACGAAAATCGTTTCCGGCACGTAAAGCTGCTGAACCATCGGAACCGTAATAAGGATAGACATCTAACTGATGTGGAATTTTATTTTTTTCGGAAAGTTGCACCAATTTTTTTCGCATTTCATAATCATAAGGACCGGAAGAATCTTTCGCGCAGATAGAACACGAAACTTCGTTTCCATCGCAAGCATCGCCTAAAACGCCCATATCAATTACTAATAATTCCTTTATCGAAGGCGCATAACCACAAGTTCCTCCGTGACCAACTTCTTCGTAATTCGAGAAAAATAATTCGACCGGAACATTTTTTTTCGAAGCTTTTATTTTGCGTGCGATTTCAAATAAAACAAAACATCCGGCTTTGTTATCCATAAATCGCGATTTGATAAAACCGCTTTTATATTCGCGGTAACGCGGCTCAAAACAAATAATATCGCCTGTTTTGATACCTAATTTTTCGACATCTTTTTTTGAATACACTTCTTCATCCAAACGAATGTGCATCGTATCGTAATTTCTTTTTTGCGATTCTCTTTCGTTATTCGCGTGTGCAGAAGGATTGTTAAGCAACAATGTGCCTGTAAATTCTTTTCCGTTCAAGGAAATTATTTTTACGTATTCGCCTTCCGCGCTGGTGAGTAACAATCCACCTAAAGAGGAAAAAGTAAGTGTGCCGTTACTTTTTATTCCCGAAACAATTGCTCCTAAAGTATCTACGTGTGCGGCAATTGCCAATGTCGGATTTTTTCCGAGTGCACATTTCACCGCTTTTTTATTGGTGTATTCCGGTTGAAATCCAAAACTTTTTAGGGTATCGAAAATAAATTTTCCGGCTTTATCTGTGTAACCTGTCGGAGAATCAATCTCCACTAATTGTTGAAGTGTTTTGTAATCGCTCATAAAATTATTTTTTTCAATGCTTGATCAATGTCTGAGATGATATCTGAAATATGTTCTAATCCAACGGAAACTCTTACTAAATCAGGTGTTATGCCAACTGCCAAACGTTCTGATTCGGTTAATTTGGCGTGCGTTGTAGAGGCAGGATGTGTAACAATAGTGCGCGTATCACCCAAATTAGCAGTAAGCGAAGCCATTTGAAGTGCATCCAAAAATTGTTGTCCTTGTTTTATTCCGCCTTTTATTGAAAACACTACAATCGCTCCGCCTGATTTCATCTGCTTTTCAGCGATTTCAAATTGTGGATGTGATTTTAATCCTGGATATTTTACACTTTTTACAGAAGAATGTTTCTCTAAAAATTCGGCTAATTTTTTTGCGTTCTCCGAATGTCGCTCCATCCGCAAAGGCAATGTTTCCAAACTTTTTGAAAGCAACCACGCATTAAACGGAGAAATAGAAGGACCGGTACTTCTGCAAAATAAATAAATCTGTTCTATTAATTCTTTTTTTCCGGCAATAATTCCGCCCAATACACGTCCTTGTCCGTCAATAAATTTAGTAGCAGAATGTGTTACTAAATGCGCTCCAAAATCAATTGGACGTTGCAAACAAGGCGTTGCAAAACAATTATCTACATTTAAAATAAGTTGATGTTTTTTTGCGAGTTCCCCAAGCCAATCTAAATCCAAAATATCCAAACCCGGATTAGAGGGCGTTTCCACGAAAATCATTTTCGTATTTTTTTGGATAAGTGCTTCCCACGTTTCCGGTTTATCGGCATCTGCATAAGTAAATTCAATTCCCCATTTCGGTAAATATTTACTGATTACCGTGTGCGTAGAACCAAAAATAGAACGCGAAACTAATAAATGATCTCCTGTTTTCAGCAAAGCCATAAAACTGGCAAACACAGCTGCCATACCTGATGCAGTTGCATAAGCAGCTTCGGCACCTTCCAACAGGCGAATTTTTTCTTGCAATTCTTCTGCATTCGGATTCGAGAAACGACTGTAAATTAATCCTTCTTCTTCATCCGCAAAAATGGCGCGCATTTGTTCCGCATCATCGTAAATAAAACTGGAAGTTAAATAAACAGGCGTGGAATGTTCGCGGAATTGCGTTGTTTCGGATTGTGTACGAATCGCAATTGTTTCGGCATGTTTAGAACTATTTTTTTTACTCATTTACAGAAACCGAATAGGTTATTTTTGAAGTTTTTTCGAGTGTTTTAGCTACCGAACAATATTTTTCGATGGATAAATCGGCTGCACGTTTTGCTTTGCCTAATTCGATATTTCCTTTTAATTTAAAATGAATATGAATATTTTTCCAGAAGGAATAGTCTTTTATATTTTCACGATCAGCATCAATACTAATTTTGAAATCCGTAATTTCTTGTTTTTGTTTTTTCAAAATCATCACAACATCAATGCCGCTGCAACCGCCTAAAGCCATTAACAGCATTTGCATTGGACCAACTCCTTTGGGATTTTTTCCGCTTTCGGAGGAAGAATCCATGTGAACAATATTGCCTGTTTCATTGGCGGCTTCAAAATGAAAAGCATCGTCCAAGTGTTTTAATTCTATTTTCATATCGAAAATTTTAGGATTCCCAAAGGTAGGAAATTTGGAGATGTGAAAAATAAAAGTGGTTTGAAAAAACATTTTTTGTGCAACTATTTTCTTTTCAAAAATCGAAAAAAAAATTAAGGAAGGGAAAATTTACTTATTTTGTACTAAGACAATAGTAATCGAGAATTTTTTAATCGGCTAAATAAAAACGACACATGCAAAAAAACAAAAGCACCATTTCCGGAAAGGACTTAAATCTCAATGAACAAATTTCTGGAAATCAATTAAGGCATTCGATTTTAGAATTGATACAAAAAGATTTTCCCACTTTTAATCAGGACTCTTTTTTATCGAAAGAAGAATTAAAAAAATATCGCCAGCAAAATATTACTAATTATTTGGCGCAAGACTTGGATGAAGTAACCGAGTTAGAAAATAGAGTTATTAAATCCATTACAGATAATACCATTTTATCGGAAAATAGCGAAGATGATGAAATACAAAAATTAAAGTTCGGACAACGGATTGCCGATAAAGTAGCCACTTTCGGAGGCAGTTGGACATTTATTATTTTGTTTGGCGTTTTTATATTTATCTGGATTTCAATAAATATATATTGGCTTTCCAACAAAGGTTTTGATCCCTATCCGTTTATTTTACTCAACTTGATTTTATCTTGCATCGCGGCTATGCAAGCTCCGGTAATTATGATGAGTCAAAACAGACAAGAAGAAAAAGACAGAGAACGTGGTAAAAAAGATTACTTGATAAATTTAAAATCGGAATTAGAAATTAGAACGTTACACGAAAAAATAGATCATCTGATTTATCATCAACAACAGCATTTAATGGAAATCCAAAAAGTGCAAGTTGAAATGATGAACGATATTATAAATCAACTAAAAAAGGCAAAATAAATTAGGCTTTGTGCGCTAACTCAACAATGTCTTTTACTTCCAAAATTTGTTTGTTGTAACCAAATCTGGCAGCATTAATCATCGCCATTCCCATTTCTTGTAGTGTACTTACGTGTTGCGGAAATAATTTACGCAAAACAGGATATAACCAAGTAATGTATTTATAATATTTGTTGGTGTTCTTTAATTCTTTTGTGGGATGCATATAACCCGGACGAAAATTATAAACGGCTTTAAAAGGTAGTTTCGTCAAATCATTTTCTGTTTTACCTTTTACGCGCGCCCACATAACACGTCCTTTTTCGGTGCTATCAGTAGCTGCTCCCGAAATATATTCAAAAGTCATATTCGAATTTACCTTCGCAACTATTGTAGCAAAACCCAACGTAAGCGTGTAAGTAAGTTTATAATATTCCTCTTCTTTCATTCCCACAGACGAAACGCCCAAACAAAAAAGACAAGTATTATATCCGCTTAATTCATTCGCTATTGAATCGAGATTAAAAAAATCTTTGTGAATAATTTCTTTCAATTTCGGGTGATTAATCCCACAAGGTTTTCGATTCACAACCAAAACAGTTTCTACATCTGCTTGTTTTAAACATTCGTGTAAAACGCCTTCGCCAACCATTCCGGTAACGCCTGTAATTATTATTTTTAATTTTTCCGACATAATTTTAAACTCCAAATTTTTTAAAGAATTTGAACAAAGATAGACTATAATTTTTGTCGCATTTACTCCTAAGTATTTGCGTAAATTTGCAATTCAAAAATGTAACAATACATCCTTTTTATTAATAGAAATTATGAACATCTCCAACAATAAAATCCTTATTACTGGCGGAGCTTCCGGAATAGGATTCGGTTTAGCCGAGCGATTTATTAAAGAAAATAATACCGTAATTATTTGCGGCAGAAGACAAGCGGCATTAGATGAAGCGAAAAAGAAATTGCCTTCACTCATCACAAAACAATGCGATTTAACGTTGAACAGCGAAAGAGAAAAATTAGCCGATTGGGTTTCGAAAGAACATGCGGATGTAAATGTATTGGTTAATAATGCGGGTATTCAGCAATGGATTTCTATTTCAGATACTGATTTTATGAAAAAAGCCACAGAAGAAATTACCACCAATATTGAAGCACCATTGCATTTGATTTCGCTTTTCATGAAACTGAAATCACTGAATACAATTATGAATGTAACTTCCGGTTTATCCTTTGTTCCTTTAATTAAAGTGCCTGTATATTCCGCCACTAAAGCCTTTTTTCATTCGTTTACACTTTCTATTCGCGAATTATTAAAAGCAAAAAATATAGAAGTGGTAGAAATTATTCCTCCAGCTTTAAATACCGATTTGGGAGGAAAAGGATTGCACGATCACGCGCCACCAGTGGGCGATTTTATAGAAGCCATTTTTGCACAATTAAAAGAAGGCAAAACAGAATTAACTTTTGGTTTTAGCGATGCCATGCGAAAAGCAAATCCGGAAGCATTGCAACAGGCTTTTACGAGAATGAACCAAATTCAGTAGTAAAAAAAATT
>DATLTG010000040.1:0-6470 GCA_035533735.1 Bacteroidia bacterium | reverse complement strand
AAATAAATAATATTTTCCGAAAAAGCCTGCCATTGGCGGAATTCCTGCTAAAGAAAGCATAGAAATGGCAAGCACAAAAGCCAGTAACGGATTCTTTTTATTCAAGCCGTTGAAAGCGTCAAAATTTTCGGACTGTTGCTTATCTGAAACAATTTTAAATACGGCAAATGCGATGAGTGTAGCGATGGAATAAGCAGCAGCATAATATAATATGGCAGCAGCCGAAATTTTGTTCATCGCTAAAATAGCTAACAGCATATAACCTGCATGAGCAATACTCGAATACGCAAGCATTCGTTTTACACTTTTTTGATAAATGGCAGTTATGTTTCCGAGCAAAATCGTAATGACAATCATCACCCAAAGTAAATCGTGCCAAGTTGTGCCAAGCAAAGAGAAGCATTCGTAAAATAATCTGAAAAAGGCAGCAAATCCGGCTGTTTTAACTATCGTGGACATAAATGTTGTAATGGCAGTTGGTGCGCCTTCGTAAACATCCGGAACCCAAAAATGAAAAGGAACTGCGGATACTTTAAATGCCAAACCGATGAACATCATTAACATTCCCACATAAAAAAGTTTTGGTAAACTTCCGCTATGATTGGCAACAAACATTCCGATGGTTGGTAAATCAAACGACATTGTAACGCCATAAATCAACGCAATTCCGAACAATAAAAATCCTGTTGCAAACGATCCCATTAAAAAATATTTGAAAGCAGCTTCGTTAGAGGCAAGTGAATTTTTTTTGCTTCCGGCAAGTACATAAAGTGGTAAAGAAAGAATTTCAATTCCCAGAAATAACATCGTCATATTTGAATATGAAACCATAATTACGGCTCCAATAATGGAAAATAAAATGAGCGCGAAGTGATCGGTTAGATTTGTTTTTTCTTCAAAATAATTATTGAATAAGCCGAACCAAAACAAAGCAATGACAACTATTAAAATGGTAAATCCGATAGCGTAATTATCGAAATTCAACATATCGTTGTAATAATGAATATTGGTGTTCCAATCTTTTACTGAAACAGCAATCGTTCCAATTAAACCAAGTATTACTATTGGAAATAATAATTTTTTGAAATTAAAAATTTCCACCAACAACGCGATAATACCTAATAAAGAAAGGATTTCTACTGCTTTCATTTGTTGTTTTTTCTTCTTTTAAATCGGACTGATTGCATATTTTTGAACTAATAATTTTACTGCCGGTTCTGCAATATCAAGTATTGGTTTTGGATAAATACCGATGGCAATTACCATTATTACAATAGGAATTAATACTGCTTTTTCGTTGAATGTTAAAGGCTCAAAAGTTTCTGTAAGCGCGATTCTATCACCTAACATTACACGTTGATAAGTACGGAACATATATACAGCTCCCAGAATAACTGATGTAGCGGCAAATGCAGCAATCAAACTGCTGTATTGAAACAATCCGTTTAGTAATAAAAATTCTCCCACAAAACCGTTTGTTAAAGGCAAAGCAACTGCGCCTAACATAATGATTAAAAATAGTGCCGCAAATTGAGGTTCTGCTAATCGGATGCCGCCCAACAATTTTATTTCGTGTGTTTTTGTACGAAGGAAAATAATATCTACGATAAAAAATAATCCGACTACGTTAATTCCGTGACTAATCATTTGTACCATTCCGCCTTGCAAACCTTGAACATTAAAAGCTAAAATACCGGCAGCAATTAAACCTACGTGAGCAAAAGAAGAATAAGCAATTAAACGTTTGAAATCTTTTTGTACGATGGCAATACAAGAAGCATAAATAATTCCGATAACTGCCAAAATAATGGCGAGATGCGAACAAGCTGCAACGCCTTGCGGCACAACAGGAAGTAACCAACGAATAAGTCCATAAGTTCCCATTTTTAACATAACTCCAGAAAGCATCATTGTTCCTGTAGTTGGTGCATTTGTGTATGTATCGGGTTGCCAAGAATGGAATGGAAAAACCGGCATTTTAACAGCAAAGGCAATAAATATAGCCCAGAAAACATATTCTTGCGCACGTAAATCTAATGAAGCACCTGCTGCGTAAATAGCTTGTATGTCAAATGAATGTGTCCCAGCAGTGTGTAGATAAAGGTAAATAAGTGCCAACAACATTAACAAACTTCCCGCTAAGGTGTATATGAAAAATTTGAGTGTTATTTTTTCTCTGTTTTTTCCGCCCCAGCGCAAACAGATAAAGTAAATTGGGAGTAAAGCGAGTTCCCAAAAAACATAAAATAAAAATCCGTCTAACGAAGTAAAAACGCCTATTAACGCCATTTGCATCAATAAAAGAAGTGCGTAAAACGCTTTTGGATTTTCGTAATTAGTTCGGAATGAAGAAAGAACAATTAACGGAACTAAAAATGTAGTGAGCATTACCAATAATAAACTAATGCCGTCCATGCCTACTTTAAAGTGAATGCCAAGCGATGCAATCCAAGTAACATCAATTAAAAATTGTGTATTTGCTGTATATTGAAATTGAAAAACAGCAACCAATGAAATTAAAAATTCAATAATTGTAGCGGTAAACGCAATACTTTTTACTTGCTCGTTTTTTACCGTTAAGAGTAAAAGAGCTGTTAGTAATGGGAATAAAATAAGGATGCCCGTTATCATAAAACCTTATAAAATAAAATAAAAATAATACTTGCTACCATTGCAAAAATATAAAAGCCAATACTTCCTGTTTGTAGTTTGCGAAATAAATCACTCAACCGAACCACTAATTTTCCAATGCCATTTACTAATTTGTCGATAAATCGCTGTTCAATAGTTTTATCGAATTGTTCTGAAATGGCATCAAGTGGTTTTGTGATAACATTGTTATACAATTCGTCCACAAAATATTTATGGTAAAGTAAATTATGTACAAAGCCAAGTTTATGTCCTTCTGTTACCGGCACTTCTTGTTTAACAAGATATTTATTTCGTGCAAAATAAATAATCGCTAATAATGAAACGACCGTAAATCCCATCAACATTTGTTCAGTACCATTCGACATCATATCGGGCATCATTTTAAGAGTTGCATCTGCGAAAACAGGTGAAAGAAATTTATTTATAATATCTGTTCCGCCTAATGATTCAGGAATTCCAACAAAGCCTCCAATTGCTGATAAAACTGCCAAAATAATTAATGGAATTGTCATTACAGAAGGCGATTCGTGTAAATGATGTTCTTGTTTTTCTGAGCCTCTGAATTTTCCGTAAAAAGTGAGGTAATAAACTCGAAACATATAAAATGCTGTCATCAAAGAACCTCCGTAACCCAATATCCAATACCAAATATTGCTTCCAAAAGCATGTGCTAAAATTTCATCTTTGGAGAAAAATCCTGCAAAAGGTGGAATACCTGAAATAGCAAGTGTTGCAATTAAAAAAGTAATGGCTGTAATGGGTAAATGTTTTTTTAATCCGCCCATTTTACGAACGTCTTGTTCGCCACCCATTGCGTGAATAACGCTTCCTGCGCCTAAGAAAAGTAAGGCTTTAAAAAAGGCGTGTGTCATCACATGAAAAACCGATCCGGTAAAGGCTCCAACGCCCAATCCAAGAAACATATATCCTAATTGACTAACGGTAGAATACGCTAATATTTTTTTGATGTCGTTTTGAACCAAGGCAATACTTGCAGCAAAAACAGCGGTAACTGCGCCTATTACAGCAACAACTGTCATTGAATAAGGAGCGAGAACATATAAAATATTGGAACGAGCAATCATATAAATACCTGCTGTAACCATTGTAGCGGCATGTATTAATGCGGAAACAGGTGTTGGACCTGCCATTGCATCAGGCAACCAAGTGTATAAAGGAATTTGTGCACTTTTTCCCATTGCTCCTACAAAAAGCAATAAAGTAATAGCTGTAATTGTTGTTGTTCCTGAAGTAAAAAGTTTTGCTTGTCCGAAAACACCTGCATAACTAATGCTTCCGAAGGTGATAAAAATCAAAATGATACCGAGCAGAAAACCGAAATCGCCAATACGATTCATCACAAATGCCTTTTTTGCCGCATTGTTGTAATCATTGTTTTTAAACCAAAATCCGATAAGTAAATAAGAACACAAACCAACACCTTCCCAACCGACAAATAAAATTAAATAGTTAGAACCCAATACCAACAAAAGCATAAAGAATATAAATAAATTTAAGTAGGAAAAATATCTGGAGAAGCCTTCGTCATCGTGCATATAACCGACAGAATACAGGTGAATTAAAAATCCGACTCCGGTTATAATTAATAAAAAGATAGATGAAAGTGGATCGATTAAAAAGGAAAATGGTGCTGAAAAGCTTCCGGCATAAATCCAATTAAAAAGCGGAACTGTTGTCGCAGTTGCACTTCCGGAAACCAATTGAAAAAATATTCCTGCCGAAACAATAAACGAAGCTAAAACGCTTGTACAAGCGATAACTCCGGCAACACTTTTAGAAATATTTTTTCCGAATAATCCGATAATCAAAAAACCGAGTAAAGGAAAAAGTGGAATCAGCCAAACTAACTGTATCATATTTATTCTTAAATCAATTAATTCTTTAATTTATTCAAAACATCAATATCAATGGTTTTTGTATTTCGATAAACAACCACCAAAATTGCTAATCCAACCGATACTTCTGCTGCTGCAACTGCCATAATAAAAAATACAAATACTTGTCCTGCGCCATCTGAATGGTAAGATGAAAAGGAAGCTAATAATAAATTAACTGCATTTAACATCAACTCAATGGACATAAAAATAATGATGGCATTTCTGCGTAATAAAACGCCCATTACGCCAATGGAAAACAAAATGGCACTAAGCAAAATGTAAAAATTCAACGGAATAATTTGTATCGAGCTCATATCAATGAATTTCTTTTTTACCTAACATTACTGCGCCAACCATAGCGGCTAAAAACAAAATGGATGAAACTTCAAATGGCAATAAAAATTGGTGAAACAATACTTGTCCGAGATTTTTTACCAATCCAATATCGGCATTAAAATGTGCAACTGGAGCAATGGTTTCAGCACCTTTTAAAGTGGCAACTAAAACAACCATTAATGCGCCTCCTGAAATAACGGCAGCCAATTTTATCCAAGTATTTTTATGTGGTTCGGTTTCTTTATTCAAATTCAATAACATAATTACGAAAAGGAAAAGCACCATAATAGCTCCTGCGTAAACAATAATATGGACGGCTGCGAGGAATTGGGCATTCAACAAAATATATTGACCGGCAATTGCGAAAAAAGTGAGTACTAAATAAAGTACACTATGAATAGGATTTTTAGCAAAAATAACCATCAACGCACAGAAGATGGAAACAAATGCTAAAAAATAAAATAAGTCAAGCGTCATATTTTAAATGTTGTGTGCGTATTTTTTATTCTTTTTAAACTCTTTCACTTCTTCGGTTTGTCTTACAGAAACATCTACTCTTTCATTAACTGGTTCTAATAAAATATTTTTTCCGAAAACAAATCCGTCTCGATCGTAATTACTTGGAATAATCCTGTCTGTTAAAAAGATGGCTTCTTTTGGACAAGCCTCTTCGCAATCGCCACAAAAAATGCAACGCAACATATTTATTTCGTAAACAGATGCGTATTTTTCTTCGCGGTATAATTTTTCTTCTCCCGGTTTACGTTCAGCGGCAGTCATTGTTATGGCTTCAGCCGGACAAGCAAGTGCGCAAAGTCCACAAGCAGTGCATCTTTCAGCACCTTTATCATCTCGTTTTAAAACGTGTTGTCCACGATACACTTGACTGTATTCTCTTGTTTGTTCTGGATAATTGATGGTTACTTTTTTCATGAAAAAATGTTTCAGCGTAATTGCCATACCACCCAGAATAGCAGGAATGTAAAGCTTTTCAGCTAATGTCATTTCTTTTTTTGCTACTACTTTTGATCGTTGAGTTAACATTTTTTTATTTGATAAAGTAATGTATTAAATCGTGTCGAAGAATAAAAACGCCTGTCAGCACAATGTTTATGAGCGACAAAGGTATTAATATTTTCCAGCCTAAATTCATCAATTGGTCGTAACGGAAACGCGGTAATGTCCAGCGAACCCACATAAAAAAGAAGATGAAAAAGAAAATTTTTGCGAACATAAAAACAACTCCCAATATAGCGAGTGTATTTGGGTCGTGCACAAAGCGAGCAATGAACGGCATATTATATCCGCCAAAATAAAAGGTAGAAATAATTGCGGATGAAATAAACATATTGATGTATTCCGCAAATAAATAAAAGCCCAATTTCATACTACTATATTCAGTATGATAACCGCCCACTAATTCGGTTTCACATTCCGGTAAATCAAAAGGAGCGCGATTGGTTTCTGCGAAAGCACAAATAAGAAATATTAAAAATCCGAGTGGTTGATAAAACACATTCCAATGTCCGCCAGCTTGTTGAGCGGCAATTTCTTTTACGCTCAAAGTACCCGTCATCATTACCA
>DATLTG010000039.1:0-8721 GCA_035533735.1 Bacteroidia bacterium | reverse complement strand
AGCAAAAGCAGTATTGTTATGATAAGAACTAATTCTATTGTAAACATTCATTTTATTATAATTTAATTCCAAGCCCACCAAGTAAGCCTGAAAGTAATCCGCCTACTCCATTAGAACTGTTGCCAGTTGTGTTTGATGTGGTTACGGTTGTTGTTCCTTTTGATTTTGTTGATACCCAAATTAAAAGGATTGCGCCCAAAAGCACTACTACCCCCATGATTTCCTCTATACCCATTTTACTTTTATCCATGATATTAACTTATAAGTCCTTTATTTTGTAAATTTTTCGTAGCAAGACCAACAACGGCTGTATAAATATCAATATTTAAAGCAGAGCTGGCAAGAGTTGCCTCTGCCATATCTGTTTTAGATTCTAAAATTTTTGTTACTTCCAACGTCAAAAGATTAGATGTTACAGTAGCATTTGCATAAGTATTAGCCTCTGTTGTTATTGCAGGCATGTAAGCAGAAAGTTTTTTTGCTATATTTTTAGCTCTTAAATATTCGATGAATATTAATACGCCAAAGGCTATTAACAATGCAAAAACAATATTCGTAACTACACGGGTAAATCGGTTTGTATTACTTGCTTTGTCAATTCTATCAATTATCGAACCTTCCATTTTTAGTTTTTTTCTTTACTTGGTTTACTTTCAAAAATTTTATCACTAAAAAATAGAAACCCCAGTATAACTGCGCCAATCGCGACATATAACCACGTCATGTTAGGGGCTGCTGTAGTTGTTGTATTAGTTGCTGTGTTTGTTGTTGATCCGCCTGTAATATCGTTCCAAATAGTTCCGAAATTCAATGCCATTTTTTTTGCGTTTTAAGGAATCAATACCTGTAAATTACAGGTATTGATTAAATATTAAATTCTATTTATTAATCTTGTCCAGCAGTAAGTACCAAAGTGATGGTAACTTGCGAATTCTCCGGAAGTTTTCCGCTCAACTGATTTCTTTGGGTTAAAGGCAAATCTGTATTCATAGCAATCAATCCCGGTTGTTGAAAATCGGGATTCGTTCCCAAATTGATATTTATAGCGTCTTGCTTTGTCGTTCCATCGCCTTGCACAAATACTCTTTGCAAATTTAATTGTGCATTTGTTGCTGCCGATTGAGTAACTCCGTCTGCCAATGTTGCTAAAGATTTTATTTGAGAAATACGTAACCCTCTACGTCCCATTTCTTTTAAAATGGCATTGTACGCCTTACCTTGATACCCGTCATTGTACGATACAGTTACTCCGTCCTGCGTAGGCGTTGCATTAAAATCCTGTTCGTTTAATGCGTACGCAGTAATCGTACCGGCTGCGCTGAAATTTGGATTTTTCCAAGTAAATACGATTGCAGAAGGCAGTGCTATTGTCAAATCAAAAGCTGGAAGCATTGTAATAGATGTTTGCTTCTGTAATAGCGTTGTTGCGATCGCATCAACTCCATCAATCAATTTTTGCCCTTGATCGCCAGTTGGCAATGGAGAGTTTTGTACTTGAACGGTTTTTGTGTTTGCGGCTGCTCTATTTTTTGCAATTTGTTCTGACGGAGTTCCCATAGAACTTGCACCACTTAAGGGTTGAATTTTGCTCATTTTATTTTTTTTAGATTTTTTTTGATTTCGTTTTTAATTTTCGAGAGCAAATATTTCTAAAATAAAATGGAATAAAAAAAAAACTACTCAATTCAGTGCAGTTTTTGGCAAAAAATGGCAGTTTTGAGCAAAAAAATAATTAAATCCTATCTAAAAGCAAAAAAACTTCAGAAGGAGAATAAAGCCCTCTTTTTCTCTTTTTTATGATAGCCTTAATTTTAACCTTCATCGTATTCCTTGACACCCCGAACATTGTCGATAATTCTTGCAATGTTAAATATTTAGGATCGGTACGGTAGTTCGAAACATTCATATTTTTTTAGTTTTTTCATTTTTTCGTCAAACATTTTACAGGTTGCAGCATTAAAGTACCCCGTTTTTACGCGTGGATTATCGTTCGTTTCAAAGCAAACAATTTTATTAACATAACCCGTAACTCTTCTATGTAAATCGCCAAAACAATGGTATATAAAAAACATTTCACGATTACTTGCACCGTTAGCTCGTAGCATATTTTGAAGTCTTGGCGGAGGTTTTTCCGTCATTATATCGAGGCAATCGTCAAAAATAGCAGCTACATTTAATTCATCTTCAACAAACGGATAGGTTTGTAAAATATCCGTAACTTTAATAAAATGAATGTAATCCTCCATTTTCAGCCCTCTTTTATTTTCAATTTCTTTAATTTTTTTTAGGGGGATATTCTCTTTTAACTCTGTTTTTTTTTCGCCACTTTCCTTATCATACGTAACGATTTCGTAAAAATCCAGTCTGTTAATAATCGCTTGGTATTTTATATTGGCTCGATTATAAAACAGATATAGCGGCATTTTTTTTCTGAAATAAACAGGCAATATATTTTGCAGCAACCAAGATGTTTTACCGCTTTGCGTCTGTCCAACAATTAATGTAGAATAATTATCGCGCATTTTTATTAAACTTCCGGAATATTAAAAAGCCCTAAACGTTTTGAAACGGCTCGCATATAGAAAGAAAACTTTTGTTTTCCTTCGCGCACTTTTCCATTTTCTTTGATTGCTTTCCTACGTGCAGAGTGTTCGATTAATTCGCGCTCATCTTTGCCTAAAAAAATCTCTTCTTCATTGTTTTTTAAAGTAGCCTTTAATTCTAAAATTTTTTTCTCTATGATTGCAGGATCCGTATATTTTTTTTTGATTTTACGCTTTAACAAAATTAATAAAATAAAATTCCAAATAAAAAAAGGTGCTTCAATCCACGCTGCCTGTATATCAGCATTAATTGCCGTTGCTTCGTTTATTAATTCTTCGTCAATTTCTTCGTTAATGTTTTCAGAATCTTTTTTTGGTTCCGGAATAGTATTTTTTTCTTCTTTTTCTTCTTTTTCTTTATGCACAGAATGCACTTGTGCATTTTGTGCATTTTGTGCATTCTGTAAAAGAGCCTTTTGATCAGCTTCTTGCTGTTTTAAATCTTCAGCGTTTACGTGTGCAGTTTCTTCTTCTAATTCCTCTAAAAATTTCATTATTTTTTTCCGTTTTTATAAAAGTCTCTAAAAAGTAATTTTCTACTTGTGGAATATGAAGACTGTTTCCCGTGTGGTTTTCCGTTCTTAAAATTTAAGACGTCTTTAATTAATTTTCCTGGCATATCATAATAATTAATGCAACGCCCCTCTAATTTATCATCTAAAAAATCATTTTTAGATTCAATATTACCGGATGGATAATAAGTTTTCGCCTGTCCGTGCCTTAATCCGTTTCGGAAATGCTGAACAGATTTTAATTTTCCGTCTGGATATTCCTCTGTTTGGAGCAAATAAACGTTTTCTTCGTATTTTTCTTCTACGATTTTAAGCATTTTAATTCTTTTGTTTTTTTGTAACTTTCAAGTAATTTCAAAAATACGTTTAAAAATTTATCATCAGAAGCTCCGCTTTCGTGTTTGTCTGCCAATTCGATGAAGATCCCCGGCAATTTTGCAAGAACGGACATTTTAGAGTAATCTCTTGTTTTGTCAATTAGACCGGGCATTTTAGCATCAAATACCTCAATTATTTTGTATAATAAATCAAATGTAACCTGCTTTTCTTTTACTTCAGATAGTAGAAACTGCATGATACTTGCATCATTTGCAAAGTATTCCCGGTATTCCGGTTTATAAATAGCATGAAGTCCAGCAGATATTTCAGATCCGGGAACGGAAAATAAATTATCATCCGCATTTACTGGAATTGATTCACTTTCTTTTTTGTAGGGATTTTTTTCGTAGTCAATCAAAAGCAGCTCGAAAAGTTCGTAGGCTTTTAATTTTTTAACTTTTAATAATTCGTCAAACCGTTCTTTAGAATCTTTTTTTGCGGAAATTAACGTAAACCTTTCATTTCGATTTATTTTTTCTAACATTTTGGCGTGATTTTAGAACATATTTTAAAAAATAACACACCGCGAAGATAGGAAAGGAAATATAAATTACAAATAAAATCATTAAAATAAAAATTGTAACGTAAATAAAAAACATTGTATATGCTTGTATCATTGGTTTGTAGATGTTCTAAAATAATGTTCTAAAATTGTTCTAAAATTTGTTCTAAAATGACTTTTTGTCATGTTCTAAATTTTAGAACATCATATAATTTTTTAATTAAATAAACCGGAGTACTGACAAGACATTTAAGCGATACGTAAATATCATATAAAATAAACGCAATTGTTATCCCTATTTTCTTAATATCATAAGATATGTTAATAAATTGCGGACTGTTCTCCATTTCGATTAATACCTCCCTTTTAATATTTTTGGCTTCACCCCGAAGAATTGAAGTCAATATGCAAAATATCCAATAAGCAAAGAAATAGTTTAATTTATCCATAATGTTCTAAAATTTGTTCTAAAATTGTTCTAAAATAATGTTCTAAAATTGTTCTAAAAATGTTCTAAAAATGTTCTAAAATTTACGTTACGTTTCGTTTACCCTTGTTTTTACTATGTTCTAAAATTGTTCTAAAATTGTTCTAAAATTTAGAACATTATGAAAAGAATCTTAATCTGTATTTTTGATCCCGATACGCAATAACCCCGTTTTCGCTCAAAACAAACATAATATCTCCTAAATTGACGTTAATATGTGTTAAGTTATCATGATAAAAAGACGTTTTAATTTCAGTCAGCTCATCTCCGGTTATAATGAATGATTGTCGTTTTTTTGAAACAATAGCATAATTAAAAGCGGATCCGGTTACAAATGTATTATCACGAAAACAAACTCTTTGTCCTGCTTTTAAATCGTTTTTTGTGAAGAATTCTATTTTTTTTTCCGTTCTCATTTTTTAATTACAAAGAAAATTCATATTATTTTGCATTTCGGGAAAATTTTCAATTTCTATTGGTTTATTTTTTTTCTGCATCTCGCGAGAAATTTGTATTTGTATCAACTCGTTTGCAGCACCGAGTGCCGTGGTGCTTTGAAGTATAGTAATTGGATCGTTCCCTTTTATTACTAATTTATTATCAAACACGAAAATTCGTCTACAATCAACAGCCACGTAGCGTTCCCTTTTAACAAATAAATTTTCTATGGCATTTTCTGCTATCGATACAATTTCTTCCAGCAATGTTTGTTCCTTATAATTTACGTTTAATTGCTTTATTCCATGTAGAAATCCGAATTTTCGATATAGCGGCTTACCATAAATTAGCGGAAGTACTTCAGCTACAAATTCAACGTTCAAATGTCCCGATTCGTCAAGAATAGCAACCGGCTCGAAATGGTATTTTATGCACTCCATTATAGCTCCCCGCATTAATTTTCCTTCCTTATAATTTATGTAATGTTTATACATTTTAATATTTTCAATCCAAATATCTTTGTCTGACAACGGTTTTTTACTATAAACAAACAACAGATTGAGACCGATAATTGTAGATCCTGTTCCTTTTATTTTCTTTAAGTCAGACTTTTTTAACAGTTCATTTCCTTTTAATATAGCGTCTTTTCTTTTTTCTGTAATTGTACTTTTGTCGCCCTTTTCGGAGGTTACCTTATTCCAGTAAATTAAAATGTTTTTATGTAATTTATTTCTGTTTTTATTAGATTTTTTTACCAATAATAAAGAATGAATATGTATATGTAGCCCTTCTTTCCCCTTAGTCAATTCAACGCCATACTCTCCTCCGACTACATTTTCCTTCCAAAAATCCTCCTTTCGCATTGAATTATAATATTCAATCAATTTATGTGCGTACCATTTTTCGCCCTTAAATAAACCTTTTTTGTGCGGAACTGTTAATGTTAAGTGCATGAAGTCAATATCCTTTTGTTCTATCTTATCAATTTTTTCAATACCTTTTTTAATTGTTTTTTTTATCAAAACGTCTTCTTTCAAGAATGTAAAATATTTCATTCTTACAATTTCAGACCTTCTCCAATTACAAACTGCACATAATTTATGTTTACAAGTATGAGCTGCAATAAATGTATTTTCGTCAGCCGTTTGTCCAAACAATCCAAGTCTGGAACAGGAGTTTATATTTCGCATAAATCGAAACAAATCAGCTTCTTTTTTTTCTTCAATATTGGTATGCGTTTTAATATAGTGGATAATATCGTTTGAAAACATATCGTTTTGCCGTGATTTTTCGCCAATTTTTCGTGCGCGAATTAAATTTCTTTTTTGTTTCCCCGTCATTGCTTTAAATTATTATTCTTTTTACTACTTCATTTAATTCATTATCAAACGCTTTCGCGTTCAATTCTCCAGCCTGTACTAAATTTTGTAAATTAATTTCGCTTGCATCGTCCATATTTTGCGATGCCGTGTTTAATTCGGGGTTTATTCGAATATATTTATTACCAATTAATTGTTTTAACTGATAATCAACTAAAATATTCGATCCGTCTAACATTATGTTTATTAACGGCTGGATCCATGCTAATTCGCCCCAATGTTTTGAAGAACCATAATTATAAAAAGATTTAACGCTTCCTGTTCCGATTGAGAATATGAAAACATCTGTTAATCCGAGTGCAAATTCAGAGGCTACTTCCGTCAAAGCGCACATCGTAGGGTTAGCAGCATAGACTCCACCATCTATAAGTGTTCTTTCATTACCAGCAAAAGATTTTATTAATGCAGGCTTAAAATAAGTCGGAGCTGCCGATGTTGCTCTGCAAACATCCCGAAGCAAATAATTATAATCCGGGTTCATTAAAGCATCTTTTTTTGTAAAAAAATTCGTGCAATCTTCGTTGATATTATACGAAGTAATTAAACATTCTTTAAATAAACTAATTAATGATAAATCTTTAAATTTATCCAAAAGTATTCTCTCAAATGCTTTTTCGGAATATTTAGTCGATAATAAGCCATCTACATTTTCAATTTTATCTAAAATATTACTTTCAAAAATATCTCCACCATATTTTAGGTATAAATCCAAACTACTTTTAGCTGATCTACAAATATCATGCTGGAGGAAATGGCGTTCGTCAGGCGTAAGGTAAAGGCACGTTAAAATACCTCCTGTGCTTGTTCCTGCGATTAAATCGAAGTAGTCCGCTATCCTGGCATTTGGATTTTTAGAAGCAATTTGTAATTTTTCTTCCAAGCTTACAAGTATACGTGCTGGAATTATACCGCGAATCCCTCCGCCATCTATTGATAAAATTCTTTTAATTTTTGCCATCTTTATTTTTTAATTTAGTTAATTTAACTATTTGAATTATACCGTTTATATTCTCACAAATACCAAATCCTTCGTGCTTTCTTATAAGATTAACTGTTTCACCGTCTCTAAAGCAAGTACCATGACCGGCAAGGACTATTTTATATGTTTTAATTGATTTTTTAAAGCCGCAATTATTGCAAACTCTTACTCCTTTATAATCTTCTGTCCAGCCTGTTGTTTTATCAACTATACATTTACATATTTTCATTTTAAAATCCTTTCGTTTTAAAAAACCCCGACTGTTTCTTATTTATCGAGGAAGGGTTACTATACTTATAATCAGTTATTTATAATAGCTACTTTTTAGCCTTATTTCTTAAATTTTCAAGCAGCATAAATGCCGAACTAAAAAATAAAATTAAAATTAAAAATGCGAATTGAGTCATGTTATTTAATTTAATAAAAAAATTCGTACTGAGATTTATAGGAGTGTTTAAATGAATTATTTTTTAATTCATAAACGCGTCCATTCTGATCATGTTGAACTTTTATAAAGTGTTCTATATTTTTTTTAAATTCTAAAATTTCCAAATCAGTCAATTTATGTTCATAAAGACCTGCGTAGTCTTTATTTTTTTTAAAGCTATAAGTTAAGACCAATCTTTCAGCACTGGTTATTAATAATAGATATTCACGCTCCGAGAAGTCCATCCCTTTCAGTTTGCTGATATTAACGCTAAGAATTACGGCAAAGCAGCTTTTTTTTTCAAATAATTCCTCAAAAATTGTTTTTTTATCTTTTTTCATTTGTATTTTTTTTAAAAAAAATCTATTTGTTCCTTGATAAAACTTTTTGGAGCTTTTACATCTTCAAATTCTAACAAATTCCTTTGCTTTACACCATTTGCTGCCATTAATAAGTTATCAATTCCGCCAAAACATTCTAATCTCTTCGCATCATTTAATGATAATTTTAGACCTTTCAGAATATCGTTTATAGTCGCTTTGTCTAATGCTGTTTTAGCCGTCATTTCTTGCTGTTGAAGATTGGCGATAGCGTATTTTATACAGGCTGATTTTTTCATGCTTTTGAATATTAAAAAAGGAAGTGCGAGTAATGTTTACTTCCGGATAGTAGAGATAACTCGCTAATAAAGCTCTTAAAAAAGATTATCATTTTTTCTTCCTTTTTACTTTTTTTTTAGTAACGCTGCCCACCGCCTCAGCTAAGTGGACAGCGACCTACTAAAGTGTTATTATTCCTCATTATCTTCACTTTCTTCATTATCTTCGCGTTCTGCTATAATTAATTTTTCGGCAAATAGTCCGTAAAAACCGCGCTCGTCTTTGGTTTTTAGAATCACAGAGATTTCTTCTTCACTCAAATCTGACACTTTACAAGCATAAGTCGTGTCGTATTCGTTATCAATGTTTATTTTTCCGGTTCCATCATTATCAACCTCCAACAACTCTTTTCCATTA
>DATLTG010000038.1:0-5567 GCA_035533735.1 Bacteroidia bacterium | reverse complement strand
ATTTTAGTATATAAATGCAAACGTGTATTACCTCCATAAATGCCATGATTTTTATCTGGATAAATAGCCAATTCAAATTGTTTATTGGCATTTACTAAAGCCGCAATCATTTCAATAGTATTTTGAAAATGCACGTTATCGTCAGCCGTTCCGTGTATAAGTAAATAATGTCCGCGTAATTTATCTACAAAATTAATGGGCGAATTTTTATCGTATCCATCCGGATTTTCTTCAGGTGTTTGCATGTAACGTTCTGTGTAAACGCTGTCGTAATAACGCCAATTAGTTACAGGCGCAACGGCAATAGCAGTTTTAAAATAATCGGCACCTTTTGTAATACACAATGAACTCATGTAACCACCGTAACTCCATCCCCAAATTCCGATGCGCGTTTTATCTACATAAGCTAAAGTACCAAGATATTTAGCCGCATCAATTTGATCTTGTGTTTCGTATTTTCCGAGTTCCTTGTAAGTACAATCTTTAAAAGCTTTGCCTCTTCCACCAGTTCCTCTGTTATCAACAGAAACAATAATATAGCCTTTTTCAGCAAGCATTTCGTGCCACAAATAATCCGGTCCGCCCCATTCGTTATTTACGGTATTTATTCCGGGACCACCGTAAACATTCATTAATACAGGATATTTTTTAGTTGAATCAAAATCAATTGGTTTTATCATCCAAGCATTCAAAATAACTCCGGCAGAATCTTTCAGTGTAAAAAATTGTTTTTTTGAAAGAGCATAATCCGCAAGTGTATCTTTTAAAGCTTCATTACTTTCCAACACACGAATTTCTTTTCCTTTATCATTGTTTAAGGTAATAAATGGAGGTGTATTAGCTGTAGAATAATCATTTATATAATACTTAAAATTACTGCTAAACTCGGCATCGTTTGTGCCAATAGGAGATAATAATTTTTTGTCGCTTCCATCTAATTTAATAGAATACAATTCTATATCTGTTGGAGAAACTTCCGAAGAAGTATAATACAACGTATTTGTATTTTCATTTATTCCTTTAAAAGCAAGCACATCCCAGTTTCCGTGAGTTATTTGACGTACCAACGTTCCATCTATATTATATAAATAAATATGATTGTAACCATCTTTTTCGCTCAACAAAATAAAATGTTTTTTGTCTTTTAGAAAGGTGCAATACGTGTTTCCTTCTTCATTTACATCCACATACGTTTTACTTGTTTCGGTATAAATTACTTTTGATTTTCCGGTACTTGCATCCGCAAATAAAAGTTCTAATTTATTTTGCAAACGATTCATTCGAACAATAGACAAAGTGTTTGGATCCATTGTCCACTGCACACGCGGAATATATTGATCGGTATCTTGAACAGCTCCAATATCCACATTTAATGTTTTTTTTGAAGCCACATCATACACTCGAATACTTACTTGCGAATTGGTTTCTCCAGCTTTCGGATATTTGAATTTGTATTCCGATGGATACAATTGATTTTTATATTCGTTCATCGAAAACTCTTTTACTTTGCTTTCGTCAAAACGATAAAAAGCAATTTTTTTACTGTCGGGCGACCAATAAAAAGCACGTGCAAAACCAAATTCTTCTTCATACACCCAATCTGTTCCGCCATTTATAATGTTATTAAAAAGTCCGTCAGTAGTTACTTGCGTTTCCAAATCAGTAGTTAAATTTTTAATATAAAGATTATTGTCACGCATAAAAGCCACTTCATTTCCATCAGGAGAAAATTGCGCAAACATTTGTTTAGCTCCAGTTGAAAGTAAGCTGAGTTTTTTTTGTGCGATGTCCCAAACATAATATGTTTCGCGCGTGGAATGACGATAAATATGTTCTGTGGCAGTTGCTATTAAAATCTTTTTTTCGTCCTCAGAAAATTGATAGCTGTCAATGTGAATGGCTTTGGTGGAATCTTTTGGAATTAATTGCGATTCTTTCACAACTGTTTCAATCGGTTTTCCGGTGGCATAATCATATTTAACAATCGCCACATCTTTTGTAGAATAATCTAAAGAAGTGTAATGACTGCCGTCATTCATCGAACGTAAACCATACACATATTCAGGATAAAATGTAGGTTTTTGCCAAATATCTTTTAACGTAATATCTTTTTTTTGTGCTTGCGCAGATGTAAAAGCAATAGTCAACAGACTAATGAAAAAAACATTTTTTCGGATAGCTAAATTCATGAAAATTATTTTTTTGATTTTTGAAATTTTAAATTATAGAGGCATAAAAGTAGCTTTTTTCATTGTTAGAGCCTGTTTAAAATTTATTTTTTCATTAAAATCATTGCCAGAAAAGCATAACAATACTTTTAACTTTATTTAACATTCTCATTTTTTGGTCAAAACTGGTATGTTTCTAAAAAATGATTAATTTGCGTCCTCAAAACAAAAAAATAAATCCATGTATAAAAAAATCCCTTTTACTGTTCTTGTTGCTATGATTGGAATAGCAGCTTGTAATAATCCTAAAAAAGCAACCGATTCAACTGCAATTGATTCTGCTGAAATCAACAAAGCTAACTTTGACACTACCGTTAAACCACAAAACGACTTTTACCACTATGTTAACGGCAATTGGCTAAAAAATAATCCGATTCCCCCTTCCGAAGTTTCTTGGGGAAGTTTTAACGAAGTACATGATCGTAATCAAAACGAATTACATCAAATTTTAGACAGTGCTGCTGCCGATAAAAATGCAAAACCAGGTAGCGATGAACAAAAAATTGGCGATTATTTTGCCAGTGGAATGGATTCCGTTAAATTAAATAAAGACGGAATGAGCCCTCTGAAATCAGAATTTGCAATGATTGACAATATTAAAAACACCAAAGATTTAATCTCAGTAATAGCGCACGAACAAATGAATGGCGTTGATGTGATGTTTAGTTTTGGTGTTGGACAAGATCCTAAACATAGCGACCAAATGATTACTCAATTTTATCAAGGTGGACTTGGTTTACCTGACAGAGATTATTATTTAAGTCCGGCTTTTGAAGGCATGCGTGCAGAATATTCTTCTTACTTAGCTAATATGTTTGGCTTAATGGGCGATAAAGCGGATGTTGCTAAAAAAGAAGCAGCAACAGTTATAAAAATTGAAACAGAACTTGCCAAAGCATCTATGACACGTGTTGAAATGCGTAATGTAGAAGCTCAATACAATAAAAAAACACTTAAAGAACTAATTACTTTTACACCTAATATTGATTGGAATGCTTATTTATCTGCTGTTAATATTAACAATGCAGATAACGTAATTGTAGCTCAATTAAATTTTTATTCGGAACTTAATAATATGTTTAAATCTGTTCCTATAAACGATTGGAAAACTTATTTGCGTTTTGATTTATTGAACAGTGAAGCCGCTTATTTAAGTGATAGTATTGAAGCAGTACATTTTAACTTTTATGGTTCTGTTTTATATGGCGTTAAAGTAATGCAATCGAGATGGAAACGCGTACTTGCCTCTACTGACAGAGCTTTGGGCGATGCACTTGGTAAATTATACGTTGAAAAATATTTTACTGCCAATGCGAAAAAACGCGTAAACGAAATGATTGATAATTTAATTGCAACCTATAAAGAACGTATTAATTCACGCGATTGGATGACTGATTCAACAAAGAAAAAAGCCATTGCAAAATTAAATGTATTGATGCGCAAAGTTGGTTATCCTGATAAATGGAAGGACTATTCATCACTTGACATTAACAGAGATTCTTATGTTGAAAATCACATGCGTGCCGATGTTTATGCATTTAAATATGATATAAATAAATTAGGAAAACCCGTAGATCGCACTGAATGGGATATGACCCCGCCAACAATTAACGCATATTACGATCCTTCTATGAACGAAATTGTTTTCCCTGCAGGAATTATGCAACCTCCATTTTTTGATCCAAATCGTGATGATGCGATGAACTACGGAGCAATGGGAGCAATTATCGGACATGAGATTACACATGGTTTTGATGATCAAGGTTCTCAATACGATCCTCAAGGAAATTTGCATAACTGGTGGACAAAAGAAGACAGCTTAAAATTCAAAGCCAAAACAAATATTTTGGTAAAACAATTCAGCAGCTATATTCCTATAGATACTACACACATGAGTGGCGAACTTACTTTAGGTGAAAACATTGCTGATTTGGGCGGATTAACCATTTCATATCACGCGCTTCAAAGAGCTTTGAAAGAGCATCCGGAAGGCGATGTAGATGGATTTACACCTAATCAACGTTTCTTCATTTCTTGGGCACAAGGTTGGAGAAACAATATTCGTCCGCAAGCGTTGAAACAACAAATTAAAACAAATCCACACTCTCCAAGTAAATTCAGAGTAAACGGACCACTTTCTAATATGACTGAGTTTTACAAAGCATTCAATGTAGTACAAGGCGATTCACTTTATCGTCCGAAAACTGACAGAGCTGAAATTTGGTAAAATATTGTTTTTTGATTTTAAAAACTAACTCCTCCTTAAAAAAGAGGAGTTTTTTTTATGAATTAAAATATCCTTACAAAAAATAAATAATACCTTTGCCATCAATGGAAGTAGTTGAAAATAATCCGCTTGAAATAATTGAACCAAAGGAAGAAGACCAATATCAAGGTTGTTTCTTTAAAACAGCTATCATTGGTTGTTTCTCCTTAGTTGCTATTGCCTTTTTATGGTTATTTTTCTTATTAATCGGATTTATCTTTTGGAAACATTAAACTCCTCACATTTCATTTTAACAGCTAAGTATTCTTCCGCTGAAATTTTCAACCAATTAGTTTCATAATCAAAAGTCATATCGTAAATAAAATTACGATCGGGTAATATTTTAACTTCAAATTGCTGGATACTGCAACGATTTCCAATCCAAGTAATTTCTTCAAAACTTTTTGCATTTATTATTTTAAAAAAAACTTTTCCATTTAAATATTTTCGGTATTGCGGATAAACCACTTCATTTTTTGCTTCCATAAGTATCACAAATAAACGCTAAATTTATCGAAATTTATTTGCCAAAATGGAATCTTTTTTACAAAAATTAGCACAACATCTTCAACAAAAATATAGCGGTACATTTAGTGAATTGTGTATTATTTTTCCGAATAAAAGAGCTGGTTTGTATTTTAAAAATGAATTGGCAAAAACACTCCCAAAAACTGCTTGGTTACCCGAAATTTGTTCTTCCGAAGATTTTATTTTAGAGCTTGCTTCACTTCAAATCATTGACACAACCGAATTACTTTCTGAATTATATCTCATCCATCAAAACCTAAAGAAAAAAAATGCTGAATCGTTTGAAAGCTTTAGCAAATGGGCAGGAATTTTATTGCAAGATTTTAATGAAATAGATACCTATTTGGTTGACACAAAAAAACTATTTCAAAATTTAAGTGATGTAAAAGAAATTGAAAATTGGAGTTTCGGCACTATTTCACTTACCGAAATGCAACAGCAATACAATTCGTTTTGGGAAGATATTGGAACCTATTATCAAGCACTAAAAGATATTTTACTGAAGCAACACAAGGCTTACAAAGGTTTGGCGTACAGAATAGTTG
>DATLTG010000037.1:0-3034 GCA_035533735.1 Bacteroidia bacterium | reverse complement strand
GGCACCCAGCAAAGAATATTTATTATTAGATGCCCATCCGCCAATCATAATGCCATAAACACCAATTGAAACAACTCCAAAAAGATATAGTATTCCAATATTTACATCGGTAATTTGTAGCGGATATGGTTTTCCGTTAATGGTAAGTTGTGTTCCCCAAGGTATTACTACGCTTGTCATACAAGCCGTTAGCATTGCTAAACTTGGACCGAGAATAAATAAAAATTTATTAGAAACATTTGGAATAATTTCTTCCTTCATAAACATTTTTACTCCGTCAGCCAAAGGTTGTAAAATTCCAAACGGACCGGCACGATTTGGTCCTAAACGATCTTGCATAAATGCTGCCACTTTGCGTTCTGCGTAAGTGGAATACATTGCAACAAATAAAGCAACAGCAAAAATGATGAGGACTAAAATTAATTTATAAATGAGGTAAGATAATGTCATAAAAAATTATTTTTTCTCGGCTAATTTTTTTGTTTGTTTATGTACATCTAATTGTAAACTTGCCAATACTTCGTAATGATTTTGGGCAATTACCGAATGGCGATCAATATGACGCGGACCTTCAATTACCCAATCGTTAATGTGTTTTTTATCGAAACGACATTCGTTACAAATAAATTCTTCCAATTCTCCATCTTTATCTTTTCGTCCGGTAACGCGCAAAACATCTTCGCCTTTTTCCCACAACGCTACTTTTCCAGAACATTTTTTACAATCTCTGTGTGCATTCATTGGTTTTGTAAACCAAACACGACTTTTAAAACGAAAAGTTCTGTCGGTAAGTGCTCCAACTGGGCAAACATCAATCATATTTCCCGAAAAATCATTTTCAACAACCGTTTTAATATAGGTCGAAATTTCAGAAACATCGCCTCTATTCATAACTCCATGGAGGCGTTTATCTGTTAATTGTTCTGCCACACGAACGCAACGATAGCAAAGGATGCAACGTGTCATGTGTAATTTTATTTTATCTCCGATATCTATTTTTTCGAAAGTTCTTCTTTTAAATTCGTAGCGAGAAGCTGCTAAACCATGTTCGTAGCCCAAATCTTGCAAACTGCATTCTCCAGCTTGGTCGCAAATAGGGCAATCTAAAGGATGATTTATTAATAGGAATTCAACAACGCCTTTTCTGGCTTCTAAAACCTCGGGCGAAGTGAGGTTTTGAACCACCATTCCGTCTTGCACTTGCGTGGAACACGAAACCATTAATTTTGGCATTGGGCGCGGATCTTTGGTAGAACCTTGCGCTACTTTTACCAAGCACGTGCGGCAATAACCTCCCGTTTGTTTTAATTTAGAATAGTAGCACATTGCAGGCGGAACAAGCGCACCGCCAATCATACGAGCAGCATTTAGGATAGTTGTTCCATCCGGTACTTCAATTTCTACTCCATCAATTGTAACTTTCGCCATCGAAAAAATAATTTTTCAAGCGACAAATGTAAAAAGAATATTTTGAAAATAAGAAATCAAACATACAGCTTTAGAAAGCAGTGAAAATTAATAGATTACATTATATTTCGAAAATTTATTTTTTTGAGATCGCATTCTGTTGCTGATTGTTTGTTATGCTGAATAATGTGAAGCATCTCATTTAGATTCATCGTTTTACTCAAGATGACAAAAGTATTTTTGAAAAGATAATCTATTTATGGAAAAACAGATACGAAATAAAAATGGCCGCAATGGCACCTGCTAAATCGGTCATTAATCCGAAAGGTACCGCGTAACGAGTTTTCTTCACTCCTACAGAACCAAAATAAAGTGCCACAATATAAAACGTAGTATCCGCAGAACCTTGAAAAACACAGGATAATCTTCCTGCAAAAGAATCGGCTCCGTAAGTGTGCATGGTATCCAACATCATTCCGCGTGCTCCGCTTCCACTGAGCGGTTTCATAAAAGCAGTGGGCAATGCCGGAACAAAATCAGTATTAAAACCCATTGCGGCAAATAAATGTCCTGTTCCTGAAATAAGTATATCCATTGCTCCTGAAGCTCTGAAAACACCAATTGCGACCAACATCGCAATTAAATACGGAATTACTTTTACTGCCACGTGAAATCCTTCTTTCGCGCCTTCCACAAAGGATTCGTACACATTTATTTTTCGAAAAAAAGCAACTGAAAAAAATGAAGTTATAATCGTGAATAAAATAAAGTTGCTGGCGATGCTGGAAATTCGAGCAATATCAGCTTGCGGCATAGATGCAAAATAATAGATAATTCCGCCAATACAAGCACTCACTCCCAAAATCCATGAGATTAAAACTCTATCAAATAAATTTATTTTTTGTTTAATAGCAGTTAGTATCATTCCGATTAATGTGGCGAAATAGGTAGAAATTAAAATGGGAATAAAAATATCGGCAGGATTGGCGGCACCAAGCTGAATGCGATACGCCATAATGGTTACAGGAATTAATGTAAGTCCGGAAGTATTCAAAACCAAAAACATAATTTGTGCATTGGAAGCTCGTTCTTTATCAGGATTTAATTCTTGCAAACTCTGCATTGCCTTTAATCCAAGTGGAGTTGCAGCATTATCAAGTCCCAGCATATTGGCAGAAAAATTCATTAAAATACTTCCAATTGCCGGATGATTTTTTGGAATTTCGGGAAACAAACGATTAAAAAACGGACCCACAACACGCGAAATAAAATTGATAGCTCCTGCTTTTTCGCCAACCTTCATAATACCCAACCAAAGCGACATAGCGCCTGTTAATCCTAATGAAATATCAAAAGCAGTTTTAGCAGAATCGAACGTACTGTTTACAATATTCGGGAAAACGGATGCATCGCCAAAAACAATTAAACGAATTAATCCTACAATAAATGCGATGATAAAAAACGCTACCCAAATATAATTTAGAATCATTGCAACTGTTTATTTGAAGAAAGATATTTTTTCAAATGTAAAAATATTTTTTGGCGCGTTCCTATTTTCTTTTCCTCAAATGAAAAATTTACACTCAATTAAACAAAAAAGTAACAGTAAATTTGAGTGCAAAATTAT
>DATLTG010000036.1:0-2293 GCA_035533735.1 Bacteroidia bacterium | reverse complement strand
TGGATGTTGTCCATCTCCGTCAATTTGCAAAGCATATTCATAATTATTTTCAAACGCATATTTAAATCCGGTTTGAACTGCACCTCCAATACCTAAATTAATGGGCAAGTGAAGAGCGATACAAGGCAATTCTGAAATTATTTCAGCTGTGGAATCTGAAGAAAAATCGTTCACCACAATTACGTCTATTTCTAAATTATTTTGTTTTGCAACAGCGCAAATATCATTTACTACAGCAATAATTGCCTTTTCTTCATTGTAAGCGGGAACAATTGCAGCAATTTTTTTTGTCATTAATTTTCAAATCAACTTATTGCCAAATTAAATAATTCCTTCTCGAATTAAATCATGTAAATGTACAAATCCTGCATAATTTCCTTTGTCTGTAACCACCAATTGTGAAATGTGATGTTTTTCTAAAAGCGCCATCGCTTCTACTGCAAGTGCTGACATTTCAATGGTTTTCGGATTTTTATTCATTATATTTTTTGCTTTCAACGAAGTAAAAGAATTATTTTTTTCGAGCATTCTACGCAAATCTCCATCGGTTATAATGCCGATTAGTTTTTTATTTTCAACTACAGCAGTTGCGCCCAAACGTTTGGAAGAAATTTCCAAAATCACTTTTTTAATATCATCATCCAGTTTTACTTTTGGTTGCATATTTTGAATGCTGATGTCTTCTACTTTTAAATATAATTTTTTACCAAGTGCTCCACCTGGATGAAATTTAGCAAAATCATTTTTAGAAAAACCTCTATAATCCAACAAACAAACTGCTAAAGCATCGCCCATTGCCATTTGAGCCGTTGTGCTGGAAGTAGGCGCTAAATTATTCGGACAAGCTTCTTTTTTCACGGTGCAATCCAATACAAAATTTGCTTGTTGCGCTAAGTAAGAATCTGTGTTTCCGACCATCGCAATTAATTTATTTTTGCCATTTTTTAAAAGAGGAATCAACACTTTAATTTCGGGCGTATTACCACTTTTAGAAATGCAAATAATCACATCATCTTTTTGAATTGTTCCTAAATCTCCATGAATTGCATCAGCTGCGTGCATAAAAATAGCTGGAGTTCCAGTCGAATTCATAGTAGCTACTATTTTATTGGCAATAATGGCACTCTTCCCAATTCCGGTTATAACCACTCTGCCTTTCGCTTTATAAATTAATTTCACACACTCAGCAAACCCAGTTGAAATATTTTTTTTCAAATTCTCAACCGCTTCTGCTTCTATTGAAAATGTTTTAATCGCCAGTTTTATAATTTCATCGTTCGATTTCACGCCTTTGTATAATTTTTAAAGATATTTTATTTTTTTTTAACAACTAGTTACTATTATTTGTTATATATTTACGATACAAATTTAACTTAAATTAAATAATATAATAATGTTAGAACAAGATGTAGAAACTTCCTTACAGGAATGTTTACAAAAGTTTTTCGGATTTAACAGCTTTAAAGGTCCTCAAGAAGCTATTATTAACAGCGTACTTGAACGCAAGGACACTTTTGTTATTATGCCGACAGGAGGAGGGAAGTCCTTGTGCTATCAACTTCCGGCATTAGTAAGCGAAGGAACAGCCATTATTATTTCACCACTTATTGCTTTAATGAAGAACCAAGTAGATGCCTTACGCAACTTCGGTAACGAAGATGGAATTGCGCATTTTCTAAATTCTTCTTTAAATAAAGCAGAAATCAAATTGGTAAAAGAAGATATTCTGAAAGGAAAAACAAAATTATTATACGTAGCTCCCGAATCACTTACAAAAGAAGAAAATATTGCCTTTTTTAATGAAATAAAAATTTCTTTTTTTGCTATTGACGAAGCACATTGTATTTCAGAATGGGGACACGATTTTCGCCCTGAATACAGACGTTTACGACCAATGATTGAGCAAATTGGAGCCGTTCCTATTATTGCACTTACTGCAACTGCAACACCAAAAGTTCAAGAAGATATTCAGAAAAATTTAGGTATGACAAATGCCAATGTCTTTAAATCTTCTTTTAATCGCGCTAACTTATATTATGAAGTTAGACCGAAAACAAATGTGGTTAAAGAAATTATAAAATACGTAAAACAAAATTCCGGAAAATCAGGAATTATATATTGCTTGAGTCGTAAAAAAGTGGAAGAAATTGCACAAACACTTCAAGTGAATGGAATTAAAGCATTGCCTTATCACGCAGGATTAGAAGCTGCTGTTAGAGCTAAAACACAAGATCAATTTTTGATGGAAGAAATTGATGTTATTGTGGCAACTATTGCTTTCGGAATGGGCATT
>DATLTG010000035.1:0-6475 GCA_035533735.1 Bacteroidia bacterium | reverse complement strand
CCCAAAGGGGAGAAGAAAATGCCGTCATTCTGAACTCGATTCAGAATCTGCGCGAAAGAAGAAAGTAAAATGCCGTTTTGAAAAATTATTTTTTTGAAGAAGGAAATTGAAGTGGAAAATAATCCGAAATTTATTTTTTGTTGTATTTTTTTTCCAAGTTAGAAACTATCTTGTCAAGCTTTTCAAGCTGCCTTCGTGAGTGATTTGTCTCAGTATTTTTATTTTCTGCAGATTTTCGTTTTTTAATTAGTTTATTATCCCAATGTGCAATTTGTTCGACTAGTTTATAATTTTCTTTTGCTTCAGTAAATGAATTTGAAATTTCGTAATTATGAATAATTGAGGTAGCCATTTTTATTTTCGTCTTTTCGTTTACTAGTAATAAATTGAAAATATTTGCAGCTAAATCATCATAATTATTTTTAAATGTTATTGCTTGAAACTTCCCAATAAAACCATAAGGGTCTTTTCCCATTTTTACAGGTAATATAAGTAATTCTCTTCCTAATGCAAATCCAATTTCTTGATCTGTCCAATTACTATTTTGAAAACCATTTACCATTAAAGCTACTAATGCATCACAAGTTTGTAAGCCAAATTCAATTTCCATTTGCCATTCTTTTGTAGGTTCAATATCTGAATGAGCAACAAAACAGGTAATCCCGTATTTTTTTAATTTAGATTTTAATAATTCTGCGTTTTCTTTTTCAGATGCTAAATGAGAAATAAATAATCTAAAAAAACCATCTTTCCAATATGTGGGCTTAATTTCAGTTACTTTTTTTTGTACTTTAATTTTTAAATGAGATGCCAAATCTATTAATTTATCATCGTCAACATTTTGAATTTGTTTAGTAATATAATCAATAAAAGAATGATAATCAACATCTTTAATAGTAATTTTAAATTGTTTTAACGTTAGATTAATCCATTCAGGATCTTCTTTATCAAGTTCTTTCGAAATTTTTTTAATTAAGTTTAATTTTTCAGAAGGAGTCATTTTCTATAATTTTTAATTTTTTTGTATAAATTAAATGGCTAAAAAAAATATTTTTTTTAATTTTCCACCAATTTTCCCTCACACAGATTCCAAATCAAGTTTGGAATGACAGGCTCCGCTAAATCATCTTCAATTATCAATTTTCCATTCTCAATTAAATAAAAAAATTAATAATTAATCACTTGTTCTTCCATATTTGCAGGAAGTTCGCGAAACTCATATTGTTGGTTACGTAATTGTGGTTCGAAACCTGCTTCACGAATTGCTTCCTGAATACCTTTGGCAGTAAAGCGATGCGGAGCTCCGGCTGCGGAAACTACATTTTCTTCAATCATAATGGAGCCAAAATCATTGGCGCCAGCGTGTAAACAAAGTTGAGCCGTTTGCTTGCCAACCGTAAGCCACGAAGCTTGTATGTTTTTAATATTCGGCAACATAATGCGGCTCATCGCAATCATGCGAATGTACGATTCGGAAGTTACTGAATTGGAAATTCCTTTGTGGCGTTTCAGCAAAGTGCCGTCATCCTGAAAGGGCCAAGGAATAAAGGCTAAAAATCCTTTTGCATCTGCAGGTTTTTCGGCTTGTACTTCGCGTATCAAAACCAAATGTTCAAAGCGTTCTTCCAAGGTTTCGATGTGTCCGAACATCATTGTTGCCGAAGTGGTAATGCGCAATTGATGTGCCGCGCGCATGACATCCAACCATTCTTTTCCGGTGCATTTTCCTTTTGAAATTAATCTGCGAACGCGATCGTTTAAAATTTCAGCGCCAGCTCCCGGCAAACTATCCATTCCGGCTTCTTTCAAAGCTTTTAAAATTTCGGTGTGCGTTGATTTTTCGAGTTTGGTAATGTGTGCAATTTCGGGCGGACCGAGTGCATGCAATTTTAATTTCGGATATAATTTTTTTATTTCTTTAAAGGTATCTACATAAAATTTCAAGCCCAATTCGGGATGATGTCCGCCTTGCAACAACAGCTGATCGCCACCATAACGGAAGGTTTCTTCTATCTTTTTTTTGTACGTTTCAATGTCTGTGATGTATGCATCTTTGTGTCCGGGAATGCGATAAAAATTACAAAATTTACAATTCGCAATGCACACATTGGTTGTGTTTACGTTTCTATCAATTTGCCACGTAACTTTTCCGTCAGGCTTTTGTATTTTGCGCAATTCATCGGCAACAAACATTAAATCGGGCGTTGGCGCGTTTTCAAATAAATACAAACCTTCAGCAACGCTAAGGAAATCAAAGCGCATCGCGCGCTCCAATAAATCATGTGTTTTCAAATTATCTTTTGGAAGATTCATCAATTAAATGAGTTTAAAAATGGAAATAATATCAACAAATAAATAGTACTTTTACCCTTCAAAATTACAAATAATAACATGACAGCGATAACAAAAAAAACAAGTATTTCCGGCAGCGATAATATTTTATTGCTTTGCAGCGAGAAAACCAATTTGACAAATTTCGGTTTAACTAAGCCGGAAGCCGATTTCGTAAAAAATGAAATCAGTAAAAACGAAAAAAAATTTTTAACGATTAATCAGTTAAAACGATATGTTTTTATTCAGATAATAGAACAAAAAAAAGAGGCGAATTTAACTTTAGAAGCTAATCGTAAAGCAGGAAGTCATTTTACTAAAATGCTTAACAAATTTAAAATTGCTGACGTAACTTTAGTAGATACCGAAAATAATTTTTCTGAAACACTTGCTTTCGCAGAAGGTGTTGCGCTGGCAAATTATCAGTTTCTGAAATATAAAAAAGACCTCAAAAAAGAAACGCATTCGCTGAAAAATATTTTTTTGAAAAGCGATAAAATCAGCGCGAAAAATATAGAAGAATTACAAATTGTAATTGATGCCACTTGCAAAGCGCGCACGTTAATTAACGAACCTGTTATTTATCTCACGGCAGTGCAAATGGCGAAAGAGTTTGAAAAAATGGGGAAAGAAGCCGGTTTTAAAGTAGAAGTATTTAATAAAGCAAAAATTACTGCTTTAAAAATGGGTGGTTTATTGGCAGTAAATGCAGGCAGTTTGGAGCCGCCCACTTTTTCTATTATGGAATGGAAACCGAAAAATGCCAAAAATAAAAAACCTTATGTGTTAGTTGGAAAAGGCGTTGTTTACGATACTGGCGGTTTGAGTTTGAAGCCAACTGCTAATTCGATGGACATGATGAAATGCGATATGTCTGGTGGAGCAGCCGTTGCAGGAACACTTTATGCCGCAGCAAAAGCAAAACTTCCGGTGCATATTATCGGTATTGTTCCGGCAACTGATAATCGTCCGGGAGTGAATGCTTATACGCCAGGCGATGTAATTACCATGCACAGCGGTTTAACCGTTGAAGTGTTAAATACAGACGCAGAAGGACGAATGATTTTGGCAGATGCGTTAAGTTACGCGCAAAAATATAAACCCGAATTAGTAATTGATTTAGCAACACTTACTGGTGCTGCAGCAGCAGCCATTGGCAAATACGGAATGGTGGCAATGGGAACTGCCGATGAAAAAAAATTTTCGGCATTGAAGAAAAGTGGAAACAATGTACACGAACGTTTGGTAGAATTTCCGTTTTGGGATGATTATGATGAATTGATAAAATCAACAGTTGCCGAAATAAAAAATATTGGCGGACCACATGCTGGTTCTATTACTGCCGGAAAATTTTTAGCGCATTTTATTGATTATCCTTGGATACATTTAGATATTGCCGGACCTGCATTTTTAACTGCCGAAGATACTTACAAACCGCAAGGAGGAACAGGTGTAGGCGTTCGTTTGTTGTTTGATTTTTTTAAAAATATGTAATCTTTTCAGCAAAACAATTTTGTAAAAAATAATTTTTCATGGCAGAAAACAAAATAATTGTAGGCATTTCGCAAGGCGATATAAATGGAATTGGGTTGGAAGTTATTCTGAAAACAGTAATGAATCCAACAATGCTTGAAATTTGTACGCCCGTTTTATTTGGTTCGCAAAAAACAGTTTCGTATCATCGAAAAGCGTTGGGAATAGAAGACTTTAGCTTTAATCCCATTCGCGATTTAGAAGCTGTTAATCATAAAAGAGCTAATTTAATTTCGTGTTACGAAGAAGAAGTTTCCATTGAATTGGGAAAAGAAACAGAAGTTGCAGGAAGATACGCGCTTAAATCATTAGAAGCTGCTTGCGATGCGTTGGAAAAAAAGAAAATAGATGTGCTCGTAACTGCTCCTATTAACAAACACAATGTTCAATCCGAAAATTTTAAATTTGTAGGACACACCGAATACCTCGAACAAAAATTCGGAAAAAACGGAAGTTTAATGTTAATGGTTGCCGACAGTTTAAAAGTAGCTTTGGTAACAGGACATTTGCCTATCGAAAAAGTGGCGGAAGCAATTACTATCGAAAAAATTATTCAAAAAGCTACTTTATTAAATCGCTCTTTAATTGAAGATTTCGGAATTCGTAAACCAAAAATTGCAGTGCTCGGATTAAATCCACATGCAGGTGATAACGGAACTATTGGAACTACCGAAGAATTAATTATTAAACCGGCTGTTCAGAAATTAAGAGAAAAAGATGTTTTTGCATTTGGTTCGTATGCTGCGGATGGATTTTTTGCTTCCGGAAAATATACCGGATTTGACGCGGTACTCGCTATGTATCACGATCAAGGATTAATTCCTTTCAAAACAATTTCATTTAACGATGGCGTTAATTTTACTGCCGGATTGCCTGTTATTCGTACTTCTCCCGATCACGGAACAGCGTATGATATTGCTGGAAAAAATAAAGCGGACGAAAGTTCTTTTCGGAAAGCCATTTATGTAGCCTGCGATATTTTCAGAACACGCAATCAATATGCAGAAATAAGTGCGAATCCTTTAAAAATAAATCCTGTAAAAAGAGAGCGATAAAAATTATTTTTTGTTCGCGAAAAGTCCCTCACATGAAAAATATTTTCAGAAAAATAATCCGAATTTTTTGGAAAAGTTTACTGTGGTTTTTTGGGCTAAGTATTTTTTCAGTTATTCTATTTCGCTTTGTTCCCGTGCCTTTTACGCCTTTAATGATTATTAGATGTGTGCAACAAAAAATGGCAGGAAAGGAATTAAAACTTTCAAAAACCTGGGAGCCATTGGATAAAATTTCTCCGAATTTACAGTTGGCAGTAGTGTGTTCCGAAGATCAAAATTTTTTAACGGATCATGGTTTTGATTTTCAAGCGATGGAAGATGCGTATCATCATAATGAAAAAAGCCATTACATTCGTGGCGGAAGTACCATTAGTCAGGAAACAGCAAAAAACGTTTTTTTATGGACTGGCAGAAATTATATTCGTAAAGGTATTGAAGCCTATTTTACCGTTTTGATTGAAGGAATTTGGGGCAAAAAACGCATCATGCAAGTTTACTTAAATGTGATAGAAATGGGCGATGGCATTTACGGAGCTGAAGCTGCTTCCGAAAAATATTTTCATAAACACGCCAAAGATTTGACAAGAAGCGAAGCCGCTTTAATTGCTGCTGTTTTGCCCAATCCGCGAAGATGGAATCCCGCTCATCCAGATGCTTTTGTGATTGATCGCCAACAATGGATTTTAGAACAAATGAATAATTTAGGCGGAGAATTAAAATATTAAAAACGGTTGAAATGCGTTTCCAAAAAGCTGAATTTTTTTATTGTAATGTAGCGCTATTAAAGAAATTTTATAAATTGCCCTTCCGATTGAATACTCAATTTTATTTCACTAAAAGAATAAATGACTGAAAAGAAAAATTCCGGCAAAAAAGCAAAGCACGTTCATAAAAACTCTGCATCTGCGCAAGCTGAAAATGCCATTGATTCATCATTTCTGCCCAAAAGGTTTATTGTTCCGAGTTTCATTTTTCTGTTGTGTTTTATGTTATATGGAAACACGATAAATCACGGTTATGCGTTGGATGACGATATTTATACTCGAAAAAATGTTTTCGTTCAGCAAGGTTTTTCGGCTTTTAAAGATATTTTTAATAAAGGTTCTTTGTACGGATTTAATAAAGCAAATGATTCCAATTATCGTCCCTTAACATTGCTTGATTTTATGGCGGAAGTGCAATGGTTTGGAATGGATCCGCATGTGAGTCATTTTTTTAATGTCCTCATTTTTTCACTTACCTGTTTGCTGCTTTATTTGTTGTTGCAAATTATTTTTAAAGATTATCACGCTTCCATTCCTTTGTTTGCAACGCTTTTATTTGCGTGCCATCCGATACATACCGAAGTAGTTGCCAATATAAAAAGCAGGGACGAATTACTGACTTTTTTATTTGGTGTTTCCTCATTTTATGCGATGATGCGTTACAGCGAAAATCCGCAAAAAAAATATTATATCGCATCGTTTATTGCTTTTACGTTAGCTATTTTTTCTAAGGAAGACAGCTTGACTTTTATTTTAATTATTCCATTGATGTTGTATTTTTTTACTTCGATA
>DATLTG010000034.1:0-2103 GCA_035533735.1 Bacteroidia bacterium | reverse complement strand
GCATCGTTGGCAAATGTACTAAAGTCTTTTGATATGGAAAAATTTTTTTTTGATTGATATAAGATAACTCAAAATGCTTGTTTTTTAATTTGTGTAAATTTGCAGCAAATATGAAAAATAAGATCAACGACCTTTTCTCAATTAAATATCCTGTTGTTCAAGCTGGAATGATTTGGTGCAGCGGATGGAAATTAGCTTCTGCAGTGAGTAATGCTGGAGGTTTAGGATTAATTGGCAGCGGTTCTATGTATCCTGAAATTTTGCGTGAACACATCCAAAAGTGCAAAAAAAATACGACTCAACCTTTTGGTGTTAATGTGCCTTTATTATATCCTGATATTGATAAACACATTGCTATCATTATAGAAGAAGGCGTTAAAATCGTATTTACTTCTGCTGGAAATCCAGCTACTTGGACATCTTTATTAAAAGAAAATGGAATACAAGTGGTACATGTGGTTTCCAACGTAAAATTTGCCAAAAAAGCTGAAAGTGCAGGTGTTGATGCTATTGTTGCGGAAGGTTTTGAAGCAGGTGGTCATAATGGACGAGAAGAAACGACCACTTTTTGTCTTATTCCAATGATTCGGGATGCTGTTAAAATTCCTTTAATTGCTGCTGGTGGAATCGCTACCGGAAAAGCCATGTTAGCAGCTATGGTTTTAGGTGCTGATGGAGTTCAAATAGGAACTCGTTTTGTAGCTTCTGAAGAATCATCGGCACATTTAAAATTTAAACAAAAAGTAATCAATGCGTTGGAAGGCGATACATTACTTACCTTGAAACAATTAACTCCTGTTCGACTTTTAAAAAATAATTTTTTCGAAACCATTCATCGAGCTGAACAAAATGGAGCTTCTGTGGAAACATTAAAAGAAATACTTGGCAAAGCACGCGCTAAAAAAGGAATGTTTGAAGGCGATATGGACGAAGGAGAATTGGAAATTGGTCAAATTGCTGCTTATATAAAAGAAATTAAACCTGCAGCAGAAATCGTTAAAGAGATTATAGAAGAATACAATCAAGCAAAATCAACTATCTAAAAACAGAATTAAAATAATGATAAAATACGAAAAGTTTCAGTTAGCAAATGGATTGAAAGTGATAGTTCATGAAGATAAATTTACAGAATTAGCGTGTATGAATATTTTATACGATGTTGGTGCTCGTGATGAAAATCCAGAACAAACAGGTTTTGCGCATTTGTTTGAACATTTAATGTTTGGCGGATCAATAAATATTCCCAGTTATGATGAGCCTTTACAAAGAGCCGGTGGCGAAAATAATGCGTTTACGACCAATGATATTACCAATTATTACCTCACGCTACCAGCGATAAATATCGAAACGGCTTTTTGGTTAGAATCAGATAGAATGTTGAGTTTGGCATTTTCTGAAAAAAGTTTGGAAGTTCAACGGAATGTAGTGATTGAAGAATTTAAACAAAGTTATCTTAATCAACCTTATGGCGATGCGTGGTTATTGATGCGTCCGTTGGCTTACAAAGTACATCCATATCGTTGGTCAACTATTGGAAAAGAAATTTCTCACATCGAAAATGCGAAAATAGAAGACGTAAAAAACTTTTTCAAAAAACATTATGTTCCCAGTAACGCTATTTTGGTTGTTGCCGGAAATGTTACGTTAGAACAAATAAAAAAGCTTTCTGACAAATGGTTCGGACCGATTTCGGGGGGGACAAAAACTAAACGAGCACTTCCTGTGGAACCAATCCAAAAAGAAGCGCGTACATTAACGGTTGAACGAAATGTTCCTGCAAGTCGCATTTACAAAGCTTATCACGTTTGTGCCAGAACAGACGATGATTTTTATGCAACCGATTTATTATCGGATATTTTGTCCAGAGGAAATTCATCTCGTTTATATAAATCATTGGTAAAAGACAAAAAAATGTTCAATGAAATAAGTGCTCATACAAGTGGAGATATGGATAAAGGGCTATTTGTAATTTCAGGAAAATTGGCTAAAAATGTAAGTATGGAAGAAGCCGAAAAATCCATTGAAGAAGAATTGGCTTTGTTGAAAAATGAACTAATTGGAAAAGAAGAATTGGAAAAAGTAAAAAATAAAATTGAATCTTCT
>DATLTG010000033.1:0-7532 GCA_035533735.1 Bacteroidia bacterium | reverse complement strand
ATTTTTTGGACTCTTTTTTTAATTTCTTTTAGCTTGAACTAAAAGAAACAAAAGTTCAAGGCTTGGATTCATTGTTTCATTTTTCCTTCGTAAAGACCAAATTTTTGGAGTTTGTTCATTCTGAACTTGATTCAGAATCTGTGTGAGGGCTTTTAATTATTTTTTGGATTCTTTTTTTAATTTCTTTTAGCTTGAACTAAAAGAAACAAAAGTTCAAGGCTTGGATTCATTGTTTCATTTTTCCTTCGTAAAGACTAACTTTTTCGGGTGATTTCCTCGCAGGCTCAGAACTTCCCGAAAAATAGTAAATCTTTAACTTGAAAAAACTCACAATGTATCCTATGCCAATTTTAAAAAATTATTTTTTTGGAAATAATAATGCTGCAAAAGTTGCAACTATATAAGCAATCATGATTAAGTTTCCAATAATACGTTGTCGCTTTGTTTCGTTTTTATAACGTTCTACTATTTTTAAATACCGACTATTTCTTAAATAACGAAAGTAGAATAAAATAAAAAGTGGCGTAAGTATTAATAGTCCAAAAACTTTTGGGTACATGTAATTTAAAGGGTTTACTCCTGTACTGCCAATAATAACAATGAGATTTAGCCCCAATAAAGCTGCTAACCAAATACATGCAACATATTCTGCCACATTTTTTGCAGATGTTTTTAGAAACATACGATATAAGCGATAATATAAAAAGTCTAATATTTTCAATGTCCTAATTTATTAAGTGTTGCTGGTTGCGTTGTATTGAAAGAGTTATACGATTTATCAAATATTCGATTAGGCAAGTATTATTCTTGTAAAACTTATTTATAATCTCCGATTTTTATTTCGTTGGTACAGAAATTATATTCGTGTTTTTGTTCGTTGGAACAAACAATAATAAGTCGGTTTGCCGAATGGTTTTTAATTAATTGCTGATACCATTCAATGCCTTGTTTATCTAAGTTGGAAGCCGGCTCATCCAATAACAAAAAAGGCGTGTCGCTTAAAATAGCCAATGCCAATTTAACGCGCTGTTTCATTCCTGAAGAATAATTTTTCAGCATTTTATCTTTTGCATAAGCCATTTGTAAAGCGTCAATAATTTTTTCGGAATTCCATCCTGAAAAATATTTTTTGAATTGGAAATGAAAATATATACACTCTGTAAGTGTATATTCTTCTAATAATTCCAAGTAAGGCGAAGCAAAACTGATATGAGAAAAAATAGTTTCTTCCGAAATTGTTTTTTTATTTTCTGCGTAAGCAAGTGTTCCTTCCGAAGCCAATAAATTACCTGTAATAAGTTGCAATAAAGTGGATTTTCCGGAACCGTTTGCACCGGTAATTACGTAGGCATTTTCATCCAAAAATTCGTAATTTATTTTTCGGAATATCCATTCGCGATTGAAACGTTTTCCAATATTTATAAGGTTTATAGACATTCTTGAAAAATTATTTTTATGGAACAGAAAAATTTTATCAAGAAATTCCTCTCATAATTCCGTCAGTAGATTCGCGGATAAATTTGATGATTTGATCTTTTTCGGCTGAAGCCGGAGCTTCTTGTTCCACAATGTGAATAGCATTGGTAACATTGTGTCCGCGCACATAAATGGTGCGATACATATCTTCAATTTCCAAAATAGTTTCGTTGGTAAAACCTCTGCGTCTTAAACCCACCGAATTAATGCCAACGTACGAAAGTGGCTCACGACCAGCTTTTGTAAATGGTGGAACATTTTTCCGCACCAACGAACCACCTGTAATAAAAGCGTGTGCGCCAATCTGAACAAATTGCTGAACGGCAACCAAGCCTTCTAAAATCACGAAATCTTCAATGGTAACGTGTCCTGCCAAATTTACGCTATTGGCAACAATTACATTATTTCCCAGAATGCAATCGTGTGCAATGTGCACGTAAGCCATAATTAAGCAATTGCTTCCAACAGCCGTTTTCATTTTATCTTTCGTTCCGCGATTAATTGTTACGCATTCGCGAATGGTAGTATTGTCGCCTATTTCGGCAGTTGTTTTTTCGCCTTCAAATTTTAAATCTTGCGGAATAGCGGAGATGACTGCTCCCGGAAAAATTTTGCAATTTTTACCGATTCGCGCACCTTCCATAATTGTAACATTGGGTCCAATCCAAGTACCATCTCCAATTTCAACATTTTGATAAATCATTGAAAAAGGTTCAATAGTTACATTTTTTCCAATTTTCGCTTCAGGATGTACGTACGAGAGTGGGTTCATCTTTTTTTACTTTTACAATTTGTGCCATCATTTCGGCTTCCATCACCACTTTTTTTCCAACATACGCAACACCTTTCATGTGGCAAATTCCGCGCCTGATGGGCGATAACAAGTTTAGGTCAAATACAACAGTATCGCCAGGTCGCACAATTTGTTTGAAACGAACACCATCAATTTTCATAAAATAAGTCAAATAATTTTCAGGATCTGGAACTGATTTTAATGCTAAAACGCCACCTGTTTGTGCCATCGCTTCTATCAAAAAAACACCTGGCATAACAGGCTCTCCAGGAAAATGTCCTTTGAAAAACTCTTCGTTCATCGTAACATTTTTCAATCCAACAATGTGTTCGGGAGTATGTTCTAAAATTTTATCAATAAGCAACATCGGCTGACGATGCGGTAATATTTTTAAAATATCGTTTATGTTGTAAATCGGTTCTTTATCTAAATCAAAAGTAGGAATAGGATTATTTTTATTCTGCTTTTCTTTTTTAATTAACTCTTTTATTTTTTTCGCGAAAGCAACATTTCCGGCATGACCTGGACGAGCGGTTAGAATATGCGCTTTTATTGGCATTCCGATAAGTGCAAAATCGCCCACGATATCTAATAATTTATGACGAGCAGGCTCATTAAAATAATGCAAAGTGGTATTATTCAAAACTCTTTTTCCTTTAATTTGAACATCTGGTTTATTAAAAACTTTTGCTAAGTGATCTAATTTTTCCTGTGGAATAGGACGATCAACCAAAACAATGGCGTTATCTAAATCGCCACCTTTTATTAAATTGTGTTGTAATAAAGTTTCCAATTCGTGCAGAAAAACAAAAGTTCTGCATTTCGCGATTTCCGTTTTAAATTCATGAATATTATAAATGGTTGCGTGCTGCGTTCCGAGCACTTCCGAGTTGTAATCAACCATTACTGTAATTCTCAAATCATCTTGAGGAACGGCAAGCATTTCCACTTTTTTAATTGGATCTTCGTACGATAAAATTTCTTTCAACTCGAAATAAATACGTTCCGCTTTTTGTTCTACAAAACCTGCTTTTTCAATCGCTTGTACAAAAAGCATTGCGCTTCCGTCCATAATTGGAATTTCAGGTCCGTCAATTTCTATCATCACATTATCAATTTCCATCCCAACCAATGCGGCTAATACATGTTCAGTAGTGCTAATTTTGGCACCGTTTTGTTCCAAAGTAGTACCTCTTTCTGTATCTACCACATTGTCCACATCTGCATCTATAACAGGTTGTTTTGGCAAATCAATACGTTTAAATTTGTATCCGTGATTTTCGTCAGCCGCTTTAAACGTTAGCGAAACTTTTTTTCCGGTATGCAATCCTACACCCGAAATCGTAACCGGATTTTTGATTGTTCTTTGTTTCACACTCATAGTTCTTTTTCTATTCCTGCGTATTTTAATTTTAGTTCTGCAATCGTATTTTCGAGGCTTTTTATTTTTAATTGTAATTCCGGCAATTTTCGGAAAACAACATAAGCGCGTTTGTAATCGCCAATGCTAAATGCTGGAGAACCTTGAACAATATCGCCTTCTGTTTCAATGCTATTACCAACACCAGATTGTGCTGCAATTTTAACTTTATTGGCGATGATTAAATGTCCGACAATACCTACTTGTCCGCCAACCATACAATCTTTTCCAATTTTTGTAGAACCAGAAACGCCTGTTTGTGCAGCAATAACAGTGTTTTCACCGATTTCTACATTGTGTGCTATTTGAATGAGGTTGTCTAATTTTACACCTTTTCGGAGAATTGTCGAACCGAGTGTTGCTCTGTCAATAGTTGTATTTGAGCCAATTTCTACGAAATCTTCTATAACAACATTTCCTATTTGCGGAACTTTTTTGAAATTAGTATTGACATTCAGCGTAAATCCAAAACCATCTCCGCCAATAACAACGCCTGAATGAATATTACAACTTTTTCCGATTACGGTATCTGATAAAATCTGAACACCCGAAAAAATAATGGTATCATCATCAATAGATGAATTTTCGCCAATAAAAACATTTGGAAAAATTTTTACGTTGTTGCCAATTTTAACGTGATTGCCGATATACGAAAAGGCACCAATATAAACATTGCTTCCTATTGTTGCTGTTTCTGAAATAAACGAAGGAGATTCAATTCCTACTTTATTCATTTTTACTTGATTGTAAGCTTCCAATAATTTGGCAAAAGCTTCGCGCGCTTCTGCCACACGAATAAGCGTGCAGCCCTTTTTTAAAGGACGTTCAGCAACAAAATTATTATTAACAATAACAATAGTTGCATCGGTTGTATAGATGTAAGACGTGTATTGCGGGTTTCCCAAAAACGACAAGGAGTTTGGTACGCCTTCTTCAATTTTTGATAATTTACTAACTGTTGCTGCGGGGTTTCCATCTACTTTGCCATCAAGCATCGCAGCTATTTGTTGAGCCGAAAATTCCATTTATCCTTTTTAAAATAAGGACGAAGATATTACTTATCTTGAAGATATACAAAAATAGGTTTTCAACATTAAAAATCAGTTGAAAATGATTGCTATTCTTTAATTTCTTCTCCCCAATTTTTTATTTCGTTTGCAGTCCAAATAGTTGGAAAAAATTTTCGTTGCTGAAAATGTGGATGCAAATATTTTTTCCATTCCGAACCACCTGTTGCAGCTTTTTCTTCGCCTTTTTTATCCAAAAAAAATCGAGCAGTTTCTAAATGAACAAGTGGCCATTCCACATTATAAATGTGATCGAATTGGCGTAATTTCTTCATTAATTTTTCGGATGGATTTTTAATTTGCAATACTTTATCTTCTATTGTTTTTCCTTTTAAATGATAAGCTAAGGAGATAAAATCTTTCAAATATTTTTCTTCGAATTGGCGAAGCGTAAGTGTTTTTTTTTCAGTCGTTCGGTTTAATCCGGCATCTTTCCAATAAATATTATCAAAGTATTCTTTAATAGTCGGTTGTTTTGACAAACGTTTTTTTCCTTCATCATTAATAAGATTTTCTAAGCGCGTACAATACAATTCAATGTATCGAAACTGCGCACTTTGGAAACCGCTTGCGGGAGCTAATGAAAGTCGGAACGCATTGTAATCATCGTAATCCATCCCGTATTTCATGATATCGAAAGAAGTCATAAGCATAGATGTATAACGATTAATACGATCTAATTTCGAAATTAATATTTGTTCAGTTGGATTGGCATCTCCCGAAATTTGTTTTACTTCATGCAACACCAATTTAAGTAACAGTTCAGTTACTTGATGATACATAATAAAAATTTCTTCGTCTTTAAAATTTGTTCTTGGTTTTTGTAGTGATAACAAAGTATCAACACTTACATAATCCCAATAATTAAGTGGTTTTGAGTGCAATAATCCGGCTAAATAAGTAACCGGATTTTCACCTAATTTTTTATATTTTTCTTCAATAGCTTGAATAATACGCGTTTGTTCCATAATTTAATTTAGATTTTTTAATGACACAAGCGCCAAACTTGTATATAAACAAGTGCTAATTATTCTAAACTATTTGCAATGTTTACTTTTAAAGTAAACAGAATAATATGATAAAAATATTAACTAACAAAGCGCCAAATAATGCACGCAACACCCAACGTGTTGGCATTTGTGAAAGTACAGTAACCAAAACAGCCATTGTACTTATAACGCATGCTCCAAACCACACATTGTTCAAATCGTTTTCCAACAATAACATACAAGCAATCGATCCAACACATACTTGAGCAATAAGTGCAAATGCAATGATGCCGTAATGATTAATTTGAAGCTCTTTATCAGAAATTTTTAACCGAGAAATTAATTTTGAAAGTAAACTTTTGTTGCTATTCGCAACTTCCACTTGGTGGTAGTTTGCAGATAAATGAATTGTTTCCATAGTGTTTGTTTTTTTTTGATTACCAAAATTACAGACACTTCAAAAAACAAAAAATGATATAAATCAGTTTTTGGAAAATATTTTTTTAAATTCCTTAATTACCGAATTAATTTCTGATTGTGTAGTATATTTTCCTAAACTAAAACGTATGGAAGAATAAGCATCTTCATTGCTTAAATTCATTGCTTTTAAAACGTGTGATGGAGCTGCAATTGCCGAACTACATGCCGATCCGGTTGCCAATGCAATGTTTTTTAGTTGTACAATAATGTCGTCTGCTTTCGTTCCTTTAAAACAAATATTACTTGTATTTGGTAAACGATTACGAATAGTTCCATTCACAAAAAAATTTCCCAAATTCAACATATTTTTTTCCAATTCATTCCGTAAAAAAAATAATTTTTCAGCATCTAAGTTCATTTCGATTTGTGCGATTTCAGCCGCTTTTCCAAATCCAACAATGGCTGGAACATTTAATGTTCCCGAACGGATTCCGCGTTCGTGTCCGCCTCCATCCATTTGAGAAATTAAAGTAACGCGCGGATTTTTTCTGCGTACATACAAAGCTCCAATTCCTTTTGGTCCGTAAAATTTATGTGCTGATAAACACATCAAATCAATATGTTCTGCTTGTACATCCACCAGAATTTTTCCAACAGCTTGCGTGGCATCACACATTAAAATACTTCCTTTTTCATGTACTATTTCTGCCATTTTTTTTATCGGATGAATAAGTCCGGTTTCATTGTTTGCAAGCATTACGGCAACCAACATAGTTTTGTCGGAAATATTTTTTTTCAATTCTTCTAAATCAATATTTCCATATTTATCAACCGATAAAAAAGTAATTCGTGCGCCTTTTTTTTCTAAATTTTTACAAGTATCTAAAACTGCTTTGTGTTCTGTTTCGAAAGTAATAATGTGATTTCCTTTTTTTTGATAAGCTTCAAAAACACCTTTGATAGCGAGATTTATAGCTTCAGTTGCACCCGAAGTAAAAATAATTTCTTGGTCTAAACAATTAATAAGTTGCGCTATTTTTTTTCGAGCTGAATCAACCGCATCTTTCGCAATCCAACCAAAGGCGTGAGAATTGCTGGCAGCATTTCCGAATTTTTCGTTGAAATAAGGCAACATGAACTCAAGCACTCGTTTATCAACGGGAGTTGTGGAATTATAATCTAAATAAATAAAATCGTTCATAGTAAAAATAGGTTGCACAAAATTGCTTATTTTTGGTCGAATTTTTAAAAAAAATTACGCACAAAATGCATCACGAAAAACATTTCAAACAATCTAACTTGGTTAGAGATTTGGTTATTGGTATGTCGGATGGACTTACCGTTCCGTTTGCTCTTGCAGCAGGTTT
>DATLTG010000032.1:0-2685 GCA_035533735.1 Bacteroidia bacterium | reverse complement strand
TCAAAACCGTCAGGAATAAATATTGGATCGTACCCAAATCCATTGTTCCCACGTTTTTCGCGAATAATACTGCCAGTAACAATTCCTTCGAAAACTATTTTTTTACCATTCATAATCAACGCAATAGCGGTTTTGAAACGTGCCTTTCTATTTTTTATTTCATCCATCTCCGTTAATACTTTTTGCATATTTGCAGCAGCATTGTTGTTTTCTCCTGCATAACGCGCTGAAAAAACGCCCGGTTTTCCATTTAGTGCTTCAATTTCCAATCCTGTATCATCTGAAAAACAATTGTATCCATATTTTTCAAAAACATAAGTTGCCTTTTGTAAGGCATTCCCTTCAATTGAATTAGTAGTTTCAGGAATAATTTCATTACAACCAATTTCTGATAAATTTAAAATGGTTATTTGAGGAGAAATCAGTAAACTTGCTTCTTTTATTTTATTTTTGTTGCTGGTAGCAAAAACTAATTGCATAAGTAGAATTTTAAAACACAAAAGTACGAATATAGATTATTGAAAAATAGATTTATTTTTTATGGAAAGAAAAATTGACGTAATGATTGTGGGTGCTCAAAAATCGGGAACTTCATCCCTTTTAAGATACCTTGGAGAGCATCCTGCTTGTTTATCCCATTTACAAAAAGAATTTAGTTGTTTTTTTGATGATAAAGAATACGAACAAGGTTTTGAGAAAGCATTAAAAAAATTTTTTTCCCACGAATCCTACACTGAAAAAACAAAACTAATTTGCAAAAATGCAAACCTTTATGCCAAAGAAGAGGCTTTAAAACGTTTAAAAGAGCACAATCCAAAATGCGAAATTATTTTTATAATGCGTCATCCAACAGACAGAACATATTCTTCCTTTTTGATGGAAAAGAATGCAGGTTCTGCCAAATTTGAATTTTCAGAATTGCCCGAATTATTCAAAAAACATCAGGAAGATGAGATAAATTGGGGCTTTCAATATTTTATAGAATATAGCTTATATGCAAAATACTTAAATAAGATTTATGAGTATTTTCCGAAAGAACAAGTAACTTTATTGCTTTACGAAGATTTAAGAAAAGATGCGAAAAGTGTTTGCAAAAAAATATTTCAAAAAATAAAAGTGGATGAAACTTTTATTCCCGAAGTAAGTGTTGTTCACAATCTTACAAAAAAAACGCGATCTTCTTATTATGCACGTGTTTTAAGACGGTTGTTAAGTAATCAAAATCCACTAAAAAAAGGAATTAAAAAAATAATTTCTGGTCATGCTGCTTATCACTACGGAGAAGCTTTACGTAAAATAAATAAAGTAGATAAAAAACACAATTCGATGGATGAAAATGTACGTGCATTTTTAGTAGAACTATACAAACCTTATAACGAAGAATTGGCAAAAATGATTGGCAGAGATTTAACGTTTTGGAATAAATAAATGGAATACGAAATAAAACCGCAAAGTAAATTAACACTTGGTTTTGCTGAACTTTGGCAATACCGAGAGTTATTTTATTTTTTTACTTGGCGGGATGTAAAAGTAAAATACAAGCAAACCATATTGGGTTTTTTATGGGCAGTATTGCAGCCTTTTTTGATGATGATTGTTTTTACCGTTTTTTTTGGAAGGGCATTAAAGGTACCTTCTGAAAATATACCTTATCCAGTTTTTGTTTTTTCTGGATTGATTTTGTGGAATGTATTTTCATCCGGTTTAACCGCTGCCGGAAATAGTATGGTCAGTAACGCCAACATTATTAAAAAAATATATTTTCCTCGATTAATTATTCCGATATCAGCTGTGTTAGTGGCATTGTTCGATTTTTTAATGAGTTTTATGATTTTTATCGGAATGCTTTTGTATTTTAAAACTTCGGTAGATGTTCCGAAATTTATTTTATTTATTCCGGTAGGTTTGCTTATTGCAAGTATTTCTACTTTCGGATTGGGTTCTTTATTAGCAGCCTTAAATATTAAATACCGCGATTTCAGATATGTAATTCCATTTATGGTGCAAGCTCTTTTATTTCTAACACCTGTTATTTATCCGGTTTCAATTATAACACATCAATGGATGAAATATCTGTTGGCACTAAATCCGATGTATGCAGCTATTGAATTATTCAGAAGTGGCATTGTAAATAATCCTATTGATTTGAATTTAATCGCTATTAGTCTTGTTTCTGCGGTTGTTTTTTTTATCGGAGGCATTTATTATTTCAGAAAAACAGAATCGTATTTTGCCGATTTAGCTTGAGATGAAACCGATACTCGAAATACAAAACATTTCAAAAAAATTTCGTATTCAACACGAAACGCAGCCCTATTTAAGTATTAGAGATTCTCTTGGTTCTATCTTTCAAAAAAACAAAAGCAGTAAGGAAGATTTTTATGCTTTGAAAGATGTTAGTTTTAATGTAATGCCTGGCGAAAGTATAGGGATAATTGGAAAAAACGGAGCCGGAAAATCTACACTTTTAAAAATACTTTCTAAAATAACGCCACCTTCTTCTGGGAAAATAATTTCGCGAGGACGCATTGCCAGTTTGTTGGAAGTCGGGACTGGTTTTCATTCCGAATTAAGTGGACGTGAAAATGTTTTTTTGAATGGATCTATTCTAGGGATGAAACGAAAAGAAATTCAGAAAAATTTTGATGCCATTGTTGAGTTTGCAGGAGTGGAAAAATTTATTGA